>JAYVRP010000574.1:0-5464 GCA_043776215.1 Rhodoferax sp.
ACTGTTCGCCGCTGGCCACACGGTCACGCTGTTGGACCCGATGTTGCTGGATGACGATGCGCTGGTCGCGGTGGTGTCCACCATGGGCGCGCCACTGGTGGGGCAGGAAAGGCTGGTCGATCCAGCCAACGCCGTGCGTGCGGTGCGGATGATGGAAGAGTACCTCGGTCGCCGCTTCGACGCGGTCATGAGCCTGGAGATCGGCGGCAGCAACGCACTGCAGCCTTTTCTCGTGGCGGCACTCACCGGGCTGCCAGTGGTCGATGCGGATGCCATGGGCCGCGCGTTCCCGGAAGCGCAGATGACCAGTTTCGCGATCGGTGACTTGCCCATGTCGCCCCAGACCCTGTGCGACGTGCGAGGCCTGGAGACCGTGGTGGCCAAAGTGCCGACCTGGAAGTGGATGGAGCGAGTGGCGCGCAAGGTCTGCAGCGAATATGGAGCGACTGCGGCCACCTGCAAGGCGCCACGCAGTGGGCGGCAGGTCAAGGACTGGGGGGTGCTCTACACCACCACCAAGGCGATCCGTATTGGCAATGCGGTGTTGGCAGCGCGCCGGGCGCACGGCGACCCGGTGGCGGCGGTACTGGAACTGGAGAAGGGCAAACACATCTTCATCGGCAAGGTGGCGGATGTGCAGCGCCGCACCACGGAGGGGTTCTTGCGCGGCGCGGCGCTGATGGACGGCTTGGACGCCGACCGCGGCAGGCAGATGACAGTCGAGTTCCAGAATGAATTCACGGTCTGCCACATTGATGGGAAGGCCCGGGTCATGACGCCCGACCTGATCTGCGTGCTCGACACCGTTTCGGGCGAAGCCATCGGAACCGAAACCTTGCGGTATGGTCAGCGGGCCACGGTCATCGCATTGCCGGCGGCGCCGGTCCTGCTCACGTCCAAGGGCCTGCAACACGTGGGTCCACGCGCATTCGGCCATGACCTCGACTTCGTCTCGGTGTTTGCATCATGAAAAGAATCGGCATTGACGTCGGGGGCACCAATTCGGATGCCGTGCTGGTCGAAGATACGCGCGTGCTGGCCGCCGTCAAATCTCCAACCACGCAGGATGTGATGGGCGGCGTCCTGAGCAGCCTGCGCCAGCTCGTCGGCCGCGCCGGCGCACGCATCGAGGGCGTGGATGCCGTGATGATCGGTACCACCCATTTCGTGAACGCCGTGGTGCAGCGCCGCGACCTGGTGCGGGTGGCCGCGATCCGCATCGGTTTGCCCGCGTCTGCCTCGTTGCAACCGATGGTGGATTGGCCGGCGGACCTGCGTGCCATGGTGGATCCGCTGATCTTCATGGTGGAGGGTGGGCACGAAGTCGATGGCCGGTCCTTCATGCCGCTCGACGAGGAAGGCCTTCGGCAGGCGGCATGCCGGATACGCGATGCAGGTATCGGCGCCATCGGAATTTCGTCGATTTTCTCGCCCTTGAGCGCCGAGCACGAGTTGCGGGCGACGGAGATCGTGGCGGCTGTCTGTCCGCAGGCCAGCATCACGCTGTCACACCAGCTCGGGCGTATCGGCCTGCTGGAGCGCGAAAACGTCACCCTGCTCAACGCCTGCCTCTCCGATCTCGGGCACAAGGTGATTGGTGCATTCCGCGCCGCGCTGGATGTCGTCGGGCTGCACGCCCCGTTCTACCTGACCCAGAACGACGGTACCGTCATGCTGGCCGACGTTGCGGCGCGGTTCCCGGTCTACAGTTTCTCGTCCGGCCCGACCAACTCCATGCGCGGAGCGGCGTTTCTGACTGGCGTGGAGGACGCGATGGTGGTGGATGTCGGGGGTACGACGAGCGACATCGGTTGCCTGGTGCGCGGGTTTCCGCGCGAGGCCAACAACGTGGTCGAGATCGGCGGTGTGCGCACGCTGTTTCGCATGCCGGATCTGCTGTCCATCGGCCTGGGTGGTGGCTCAGTGGTCTCGCAAGCTCCGCTGTCGGTGGGGCCGCGCAGTGTGGGGTTTCGTTTGCCCGAGCAGGCGCTGGTGTTTGGCGGCAAGGTACTGACTCTCACGGACATCGGGGTGGCGGCCGGTCTGGCGGACATCGGCGAGCGCCAGTATGTCGCGCATCTGCCGCGCACGCAGGTAGACGCCGTGTTGCACCGCGTGCGCGAGATGCTCGAGGAAAGCATCGACCGCATGAAAACGCAGGCTGCGAACGCGACGCTGGTGGCGGTGGGTGGCGGCGCCTTCCTGGTACCGGAGCAACTGGTCGGCTGCGCCCAGGTGCTGCGCATCGAGCATGCCGATGTGGCCAACGCCATTGGCGCGGCCATCGCCCAGGTGTCGGGCGAGGTGGACCAGGTATTCAGCGGGCTCACGCGCGAGCAGGCAATGGAACAGGCACGGACCCTGGCCGAACAGCGTGCCGTGCGCGCCGGGGCGGACGCGGCCACTCTCAAACTGGTCGACATGGAGGATCTGCCGATCGCCTACCTGCAGGGCAATGCCATGCGTGTGCGTGCGCGTGTCATTGGCGACATCGCCAGCGCGACGCCCGTGGCTGGTTAAGCAGCCGGGAACAGGTCGACGCGATCAGTGATGATGGTGTCGGTGCCGAGGTCGATCAGGCGCTGGGCCGCCCACTCGTCGTTGACGGTGTAACTCAGGCAACGCATGCCCGCACTTTGGGCCTGAGTCACGGTGGACGGGTTCCACAGGGCGTGGTTGCAGACAATACCGACGCAGCCAAGCCGCAGCGCGGTTTCGATCCAGCCTTGCGTCGGCGCATCGAGCAACAGCCCGCGCGGCAATTCGGGTTGCGCCGCCAGCGCCCCTTCCAGCGTCTCCACGTCGAATGAGGTCAGCAGTGGCGGTACACCGGCGTGGGCCCACAAGCGTGCCGCATGGTGCGCCACCACTTCGCCGGTGTGGCGCTCGGTGCCGGGTGTCGGTTTGATTTCGATATTCAGAAGGTGGCCGTTGGTGATGCAATACCGCGCGACGTTGTCCAGGCATGGCAGTGGTTCACCGGCATAGGCCCGTGAATGCCAGCCACCGGCGTCCAGTTGCGACAACGCCTGCCAACGGTGCGCGCCACCGATGCCGCGGCCGCTGGTCGTGCGGTCCAGGGTGGCATCGTGCATCAGGAAGGGCACATCGTCCTGGCTCAGCTTGACATCACATTCGAACATGCGGTAACCGTGCCTGGCGCCCAGGCGAAATGCGGCGAGCGTGTTCTCCGGCGCCAGCTTGCCCGCTCCACGGTGGGCCACCCAGCGGGGATAGGGCCAGGGATGCCCGCTCACAAGCGTTTACCGGATGTCGCGTCGAACAGATGCAAGCGGTTCGGTCGCGGGGTCACGTGGATCGTGGCGCCCAGCACCGGTATCGCATGCGACTCCTCGGTGCGGATGATCACCACTTCGTCGCCAGCACCATGCAGCCAATGGCCGTACACGAGGCGTTCGGCACCGAGCATTTCGACCGCTTCGACACGCAGCGCCCACCCGGTCGGCGTGATGTCGAGGTGTTCCGGCCGGATGCCAACGATGGTGCCGGCGCGTGCGTCCGGCGCGTTGCGCAGCAGGTTCATGGGTGGGGAGCCGATGAAACTGGCAACGAAGGTGGTGGCGGGGCGGGTATAGACCTCTTCCGGTGTACCGAACTGCTCCATCACGCCGGCGTTCATGACGATCATGCGTTGGGCCAGTGTCATGGCCTCCACTTGGTCATGGGTGACGAAAAGCGAGGTGATGCCGAGTTCGCGGTGCAGCTTCTGGATCTCGAGCCGGGTCTGGGCGCGCAGCTTGGCGTCCAGGTTGCTCAGGGGTTCGTCGAACAGAAATACGCGCGGCTGGCGCACGATGGCCCGGCCCATGGCCACGCGCTGGCGCTGGCCACCCGAGAGCTCACGCGGCTTGCGCGCAAGGAACGGGCCGAGTTCGAGAATCTTGGCGGCCTTGTCGACGCGTTTCTTGATCTCGGCCATTGGCACCTTGGCAATTTTCAGGCCATACGCCATGTTCTCGAACACGCTCATGTGCGGGTACAGCGCATAGTTCTGGAACACCATGGCGATATCCCGCTCGGCGGGTTCGAGGTCGTTCACGACCCGGTTGCCGATGGAGATCTCGCCAGCAGTGACTTCCTCCAGCCCGGCGACCATGCGCAGCAGCGTCGACTTGCCACAACCCGAGGGGCCGACGATGACGACGAACTCGCCATCCGCAATCTCGGCGCTGACGCCATGGATCACCTGGTTTGCGGTCTTGCCAGCACCGTAGCGCTTGATGACGTTTTTGATTTGTATGGCGGCCATGAGTGTGAATCACTTTTCAGTATCGACCAGGCCTTTGACGAACCACTTCTGCATCAGCATGACCACCAGTGCCGGCGGGACCATGGCCATCAGCGCGGTGGCCATCACGGCGCTCCATTCGGTCTGTGCGTCGCCACCGGAAATCATGCGCTTGATGCCGATAACCACCGGGTACATGTCTTCGCTGGTGGTCACCAGCAAAGGCCAAAGATACTGGTTCCAGCCATAGATGAACTGGATCACGAAAAGGGCGGCAATCGACGTACTGGAAAGCGGCACCAGCACGTCCTTGAAAAACCGCATCGGCCCCGCGCCGTCCATGCGTGCGGCTTCCACCAGTTCTTCGGGCACCGTGAGGAAAAACTGTCGGAACAGGAAGGTGGCGGTGGCCGATGCGATCAGCGGCACGGTGAGGCCGGCATAGGTATTGAGCAGGCCCAGATCGGAGACCACCTTGTAGGTCGGCCCGATCCGGACTTCCACCGGCAGCATCAGGGTGATGAAAATCGCCCAGAAGAAAAACATCCGGAACGGAAAGCGGAAATACACGATGGCGAAGGCCGACAGCAGCGAGATCGCAATCTTGCCCAGGGCAATGGTCAAGGCCGTGACCAGGCTGACCAGCATCATTTGTCCCACCGGCGCCTTGGACCCGTTCCCTTCGCCGGTGCCGCTCCACGCTGCGCGGTAATTCTCCACCAGGTGCGTGCCAGGCAGCAAGGACATCGGCGGATGCACGATGTCACTCGTGGAATGCGTGGATGCGACAAAGGTCAGGTAGAGTGGAAACGCGACCACGATCACACCCAGGATCAGGATCAGGTGGGACAAGGCGTCTAGCAGGGGGCGGCGTTCGACCATATCAGTAGTTCACCTGTTTTTCCACGAAGCGGAACTGCAACACGGTCAATGCCACGACGATCACCATCAATACCACTGACTGCGCGGCCGATGCGCCATAGTCCAGCGCCTTGAACCCGTCGTAATAGACCCGGTACACCAGGATGGACGTCTCCTTGCCCGGGCCACCCTGCGTCGCGGCATCGATGATGCCGAAGGTATCAAAAAATGCGTACACGATGTTGATCACCAGCAGAAAAAACGAGGTCGGCGACAGCAGCGGAAACACGATGCTCCAGAAACGCCGCCACGGCCGCGCGCCATCGATAGCCGCAGCTTCAACCAGCGATTTTG
>JAYVRP010000575.1:0-5454 GCA_043776215.1 Rhodoferax sp.
CAGACGCTAACGACGTCGTCGGCTGGTTTATCGGCGATGTGGCCGGCCAGCCGCTGGCGGCCTATTTCAAACTGGAAAACCATTACGCCGCAGGTCAACCCAATTTCATGCGTTCCGCGCAAGACGACATGCAAGGGCCCTGGGTCGAAGCCAAGCTGGCGGGCGAGGTTCCAGTGCCACATGCGCCGCCAGTCAATGAAGCACTGTCCCATGAACTGGTTCGGTTGCAGGACCAGTTCATCCGCCACTGGCTGTTTTTTGGTGATGACCCGGCGGCCCTGCCTCAGGCGCAAGCCTACGCCGCGCGTGAACTTGCAGTGCGAACCGTCAACGTGCGGCCCGACCGGCTGGGGAAGTTCCGCGCCGATGCTGCCGTCTGGCGGTATGACGCACCGGGCGCGGACACCAACGTGCTGGTGGCCTTGTCCAGACACTGGCCGCTCGACTACCGCGTGGAGGGCTGACGCTACAGTTCCGGCGGCACGGCCTATTTCACGAGCAGCACCGGCACCTTGCTCAGGTGCACCACACGCTGCGCGACGGAGCCCAGGAACAGGCTGCCCAACACGCTGCGTCCGTGGGTTCCCAGAACGATCTGGTCCACCTCGCGCATGTCGGCCACACGAACAATTTCGGTCGCCACGTCGCCAGCGGCGGCCTGCGTCAAGACGTGGTCAATCCCGCCCGAGCGTGCCTGCGCCAGCGCAGTCGCAAGCAGTTTCTCCTGGTGCTGACGCTCAACCTGCTCGATGGACTCGTAGTCGAACGGCGGCAATTCGCCGAAAAACGCCAACCCCTCGCGCACATGGAGCACTACGGCCTCCAGGCCGATGGTCATGCGTGCGAGGTCGGCCACCACGTTGATCGCGCGTCGTGCGTGGTCCGACCCATCCACTGCAATCAGCATCTTGAGCATCACATCCTCCTACCGTGAATGGGGGCCTGCCTGCCCCAGCATCGCCGCCGTCACCAGTGTGATGCCTTTTTCCGTCACTTCGTAACGCAGGCGGTCGTCGGCCGGGTGCAGCCCGATGGACATGCCGTCGCGCAACACACAATGCTTGTCAATGATGGCCCGACGCACTACAACGTTGTTGCCCACAACCACACCAGGCAGCAGGAGCGAGTCCTCCACCAGGCTGCCCTCGCCGACCCGCACCTTGGAAAACAACAACGAACGGCGTACGGTGGACCCGCTCACGATACAGCCACCGCTGACCAGTGCATCGATGGCCACGCCACGGCGACCATCATCATCGAAGACGAATTTCGCCGGGGCCAACTGGTCCTGGACCGTACGGATCGGCCACGCATCGTCGTACAGGTTGAGCTCCGGTTGCGGCCGCGTCAGGTCCATGTTGGCCTCCCAGTAGGCGTCCAACGTGCCGACGTCGCGCCAATAGGGCCGCAAATCAGTCATGTTGACGCAGCTCTGCGCAAAGTCATGCGCAAAGACACGCGCACGCGTGACCGCAGAAGGGAGGATGTCATGCCCGAAGTCGTGAAATGACTCCGCCGCCGCCGCATCGCGCTGAAGTTCGTCGAACAGGAAGCGGGCACTGAACACATAGATTCCCATGCTCGCCAGCGCAACACCGGGCCGACTTGGCACCGCCTTGGGGTCCTGCGGCTTTTCCTCAAACCCTGTCACGCGCCAAGCCTCGTCCACCTCCATCACCCCGAAGCCACGAGCCTCTTCCAACGGCACCTCAATACATGCCACCGTGATATCGGCACCGTGGCGTACATGGTCAGCAATCATCCGGCTGTAGTCCATCTTGTAGACATGGTCGCCACCCAGGATCATCACGTAATGCGGGTGGGCCTCGCGCAGCATGTCCAGGTTCTGGTAGACGGCGTTGGCCGTGCCGCTGTACCAACCCTCGTCGATCTGCTGCTGGGCCGGCACCACGTCGATAAATTCCCCCAGCCCGGCGTCCAGGAAGCCCCATCCCCGCGTGACGTGCTGGATCAGGCTTTGCGCCTTGTACTGGGTCAGTACACCGACCCTGCGGATGCCGGAGTTCAGGCAATTGCTGAGTGTGAAATCGATGATCCGCAATTTGCCACCAAACGGCACCGCCGGCTTGGCCCGCCAGTCTGTCAGCTGCTTCAGGCGTGACCCGCGCCCGCCAGCCAGCACCACGGCGTAAGTCGATTGCACATGGCGATCATGGTCCGCGGCATCGGCGGGCAGGGCGTGTTCGCGCGAGTCCCCCAGCGTTGACATACGTTCTGTCATGCTGATGCCCGTTCACTTGAACCAGCCCGCACCATCGCCCGGGCGCCAAGGTAGCGGCCCAGCCAGCACGACGCCAGACAGGAAACACTCTCTGGCGCGCCGGGGCTGTCGAAACACTCGCCTGACCCCGGGACCACTTCCAGCCGCTTCTTGCAGGACAAGGCACGCAAAACCGACTGACTGGCGATCAAGCCTTCACGATCAGCACCGGCGACGATGACCATCGTCGGGGACTGCACCCGCGCCAGGCTGGCGGCAACTCCCGTCCACGCACCGCCACAACACACCACGGCGGCCACTGTCGCCGCATGGTCGGCCGCCACGGCCAGCACTGCGTCGGCGCATGCACCCAACCCCAGGAGCCCGATAGGCAGCCCGGCAAGCTCGGGGTTCCGTTCGATCCCGTGCAACATCTCCACAAGGTGTCCCTCCAACGCAGACTTGTCGCGAATCACTGCGTCCCGGGTGCCAGCGATTTTGACGACATCGTATGGCAGGTGTATCGGAAGGGTCGCCAGCCAGTAGGGCTGAAGTGCGCTGGTCAGGCTGTGCTCCAGCAACTTGCCGCACCAACCGGTGCCGCCACAGGCTGCAACGACAACTCCCGCAAGATGCGGCCACCGCTCATGGCCCCGCGCAAACGCAACGCTGCAACGCGACCTCCGATCGCCCGCCACGCTCCGCATTTGCACATCCAGATGACCCATGCGCCATTCTGGTCCACGGTGCGGCGCCGCAATTGAGCTTGCGCAAACCCATGACAACTGCCAGTCTGGCAATGGCTTGCCGCAGCGACGCCGATCACCAGAACCTTCAGCAGAAGATCCTGTCCATGCCGGATCAAAAAAGCAGTGCATGCTGCGACGGTGTCACACACGTGTTGAACACCCACCGTGGCAGCACGGCGTCCCAAAACTACAGGCCCATGCTGTGCATGAAGTCTGTCATTGCGTCGCGACAGGCGGACGGCGGCAATGGTTGCTGGTCAACCGCCAATGTCGCCCACGGAGGCTGTGCGCAGTACACAACCAGAGGTTTCATGGCGGAAATTGCCAGCCACTGGCGGGAGGTTGTGAAATCATCCGCCAAGCCCGACATGCCGCTGACAATGGATGCAATCTCCTGCGCCGCCGTGGCGCCGCAGGCATCCACGACATCGGCCTGCGCACCTTCGCACCGTACAGCCGGATCGATGCACCCGACCTCTGACCTCCAACGGCTGAAATTGGCATCCCGTGCCCTGGACCATTGGGTGGCAAGCATCAGCAAAGAGCGAGCCCACGCGCGTATGCGCGATGCGCCATCCAGGGGCCAGTGCACACAGATCCGATCAGCAAGGGGGACGGAAAGGGCGGCCACAGCGTTCGGGTCGTGTGATGCCATCCGGCTCAACCAGACGCGTCCGGGCAGGCGCGCACGATGCGCCGCGGCAAATTGAAATTGGATGTCATGCGTCAGCCCCCCTGGAACTCACGCCCACACAGAGCCGCGACTTCCATGGCCCGAGAATAGGCGCAGGCCAGTGCCTACCGCTTGCGGATTCTCAATCCACGCCGGGTCAGGCGGTCCAGACGAAATGCAACGCCAACGCCAGGGCCACTACGGCCAGCAGAAAGTTGAGCCAGACGCCGATGTGGGTCCAGTAACCGCGCGGGATTTCCTTTTCCCCCAGGCCGCGCACCACATTTCGAAACTGCAATGCAGACACGACCGACACGACCGCGCCCATCAACAGCAAGGCGACGCCCATCCAGAGCGAAAAGCCGCGCTGCGACAGCGACAGCGGCTGGTTCATGACCATGCGCAGAAACAAACCGAAGCGCTCGACGACGAAACCGAAACCCATGAGCGAAATGGCCGTACGTTGCCAGGCAAGCAATGTGCGCTCGGCAGCAAACAGGACGCGAGGATCATCGAGGTAAGACATGCGCCGTGATTGTAGGATTGCAAGCTGGCCACGGTTTGCACCCACAATGGCATCCATGGAAAAAACACACCACCTGACCGAGCGCCGTCTGGCCGATGCCTGGGCCGAACTGCAGACCTACTCCGACCAGGGCAATCCGCTGCAGGCCGACGCCTACCGCCTTGCGTTCGCAGACCCCGAGTTCCTGCTGCGACGCGAAACACGCGGGATCCGCTTCCAGCTCGAATTGCTCAAGCCCGACCTGGAGCAGTCGGAGCAAGGTATCGAGAGCACCGTGGTGGTTTTTGGCAGCGCGCGTTTCCCCTCTCCGGAGGCAGCCCGGCGGCAACTTGCCAATGCGAAAGAGGCCGGGGATCCGGCATTGCTGGCGATCGCCGAAAGGCGCATGCGCAACGCACACTTCTACGATCAGGCACGCCTGTTTGGCCATCTGGTAGCCCAGTACAGTGCCGGCCAGAGCGCACCGCAGAAATTGTTTGTCGCCACGGGTGGCGGGCCAGGCATCATGGAAGCGGCCAACCGCGGAGCGCATGAAATGGGTGCGCCAACGGTTGGCCTGAACATCGCACTGCCACACGAGCAACACGCCAACCCCTATGTCACGCCTTCACTAAGCTTCAAGTTCCACTACTTTGCGCTGCGCAAGATGCACTTCATGATGCGGGCCAAGGCACTGGTGGCATTTCCTGGCGGTTTTGGCACGCTGGATGAACTTTTCGAAGTGATCACGCTGGTCCAGACCGGAAAGGCCAAGCCGGTCCCGATCGTGCTGTTCGGCTCCGACTACTGGAGACGCCTGTGCAACTTCGATGTACTGATCGAGGAAGGTGCGATATCCCCGGAAGACCTGAAACTGTTCACGTATGCCGACGACCCGCAGACGGCCTGGGAAGCGATCCGGTCGTTTTATGCGCTCGGGGGGCCAGAGCCGGCTTGACCGCTTGGCGGCCGCAGAAGCCAGGCCGTTCGCGCCCCTGCCGCCACGGATGCACCGACCACCCAGAACACAACCGACACTCCCACCACCGTGCCGACAGTGCCGAACAACATCGGCATCAGGACGCTGGATGCATTGATGGTCATCAAACGCAAGCCCAGCGCTTCACCATGGCGCGCCTCGGGCGTGATCTGGTGCAAGGTGCTCATGATCATCGGTTGCACCGACCCCAGCGCGAGGCCGAGAACCACCGAACAGATGCCCATGGCCATGGGCGAGGCCATGAACGGGTAGACGGCAAAGACCAGCGCGGAAACCAGCATCGCGACAACCAGCACCACGTGCTCC
>JAYVRP010000576.1:0-1706 GCA_043776215.1 Rhodoferax sp.
GTTTCGTCGCGGGCTCACCGCCCTGTTGTCGCGCGATCCGCAATTCCTGGTGGTGGGCGACGCAGCCGATGCCGGTGAAGCCCAGCGCCGGGCCACCGAGTGGCAACCCGATGTGATTTTGCTGGACAACCATCTGCCCGGGGTGCACGGCGTGGACGCCTTGCCCGCCTTGCGGCAGGCGGCGCCGCGTGCCTGCATCCTGATGCTCACCGTGAGCGAGGACGCCGAAGACCTGGCCACGGCGTTGCGCAATGGCGCCAGCGGTTACCTGCTCAAGACCATGGAAGGCGACGCCTTGTCGAGTGCCATCCGGCGCGCCATGCGGGGTGAACATGTGGTCGCGCCGGAGATGACCGGCAAGCTGGTGGCTGCCTACCGCAGTGCAGCCGCCACCGCGCCGGTGGGCACCTCGGCCGCAGCCCCCTTGGTGAGTTCCCCGTTGTCCACCCTGTCGCCACGGGAGCTCGACATCCTGCGCCGCATCGCTGCCGGCGACAGCAACAAGGAAATCGCCCGCACGCTGTCGATCGCCGAGACCACCGTCAAAATCCATGTGCAGCACATCCTGCGCAAACTCGATGTCAGCTCGCGTGTGCATGCGGCGGTGATGGCCACGGAAAGCGGCCTGCTTTGATCTGGCGCAACAAACGGCGCTTCAGACGCGCGGATAGCTCCACAGAACTATCCTCCAGGCGCGACGCATAGTTCCTTCGCAGCCGGCCACTGCCTCTCCTGGTGGATGGTGCCGCGGCCCGGCAAGACCTAGAGTCATGTCATGCAAACAGGAGCTTTGACATGACCCGAAAAGGACAGGCGTTATCGGTGCTGATTGTCAGCACGCTGGCATTTACCGTGTGTTTCATGGTGTGGATGATGTTTGGCGTCATCGGCATACCGATCAAGAAGACGCTCGGGCTGAACTCCACCGAGTTCGGGCTGCTCACGGCCATGCCCGTGCTCACCGGCTCGCTGATCCGGGTGCCGCTGGGCATCTGGACTGATCGTTTTGGCGGGCGCGTCGTCATGGCCACTCTGATGGCGATCACAGTTCCGGCCATCTGGTGCATGAGTTACGCGACCGCGTATTGGCACTTCCTGGTGATCGGCCTTTTCGTCGGACTCGCAGGTGGCTCGTTCTCGGTCGGAACACCTTATGTGGCGCGCTGGTTCCAACGGGAAAACCAGGGATTCGCGATGGGTGTCTACGGTGCTGGAAACTCCGGCGCAGCGGTGAACAAGTTCGTTGCACCGGCGCTGGTGGTGGCGTTCGGCTGGACCATGGTGCCGCAGGTCTACGCCGCCATCATGCTGGGCACCGTGGTGCTTTTCTGGATGTTCAGCTACAGCGATCCGAAACACCTGGTGCCCTCGAACACGAAATTCAGCGACCAGCTCAAGATGCTGAAAGAACCCAAGGTGCTGAAGTACTGCCAGTACTACTCGATCGTATTCGGCGGTTATGTCGCGCTGTCACTGTGGATGGTGCAGTACTACGTGGGCGAGTTCGGCCTGGACATTCGTGCTGCGGCCCTTCTGGCGGCCTGCTTTTCGCTGCCCGGCGGTGTGTTGCGTGCCGTGGGAGGGTGGTTGTCGGACAAATACGGCGCGCACAGCGTGACCTGGTGGGTGATGTGGGTGAGCTGGATATGCCTGTTCCTGCTGAGTTATCCGCAGACCGACATGACCATCGTCACCACCGCCGGACC
>JAYVRP010000577.1:0-20593 GCA_043776215.1 Rhodoferax sp.
GCCGTATCGCGCAGGACCGGATGGCGTACCACTTGCGACGCTATTTCGGCAAGAGCGCAGAGATCGACGTGCTGAACTACTTGCGGGTGGGCTCCGGCAACACCTTGGCTCATGTCGATCACTTGGTGTTGCACCCCTATGGCATGTTGGTGGTGGAGCGAGAAAACCTTGCGGGCCGGGTGCAGATCAAGGACGATGGGCAGTGGCTGCGTTGGCGCGATGACAAGGTGAGTGAAATGCGCTCACCGATTACCCGCGCCTATCTACGCGCTCTCTCGCTAAAAGCATTTCTGGACAAAAACGTCAGGCAAAAAGGTTTTTTCGAAGGCGTGGAACTCGACATTTTGGTGGCGGTGCCCGACACCGCGGTCATTCAATGGCCCACGATGGGTCCCCTGGTAGAAGTGTGCAACGCCGAGCTGGTTCACGAGCGTGTGACCCAGCGTGTCTTGCAATGCCGGCGCGCGGCTGGCGCGCCTGGCCTTTTAACCCCTTCAGAGCGGCGCCGGCTGGCAGACTTTCTGCGTTCACTGCATCGCCCACTGTCCAAGGTGCCTCCTGCCTGAGGCGGGGAGTCCTGACCATGATTTTCAAAGAGCTGGACCATTTTCGAGGCAACGAGTCCGATGTGGCAGGGCGCCTTGTGGCCGATCGCATGGCCTACTACCTGCGTCGCTACTACCGCCGAAGCACTGACGTGGACGTGCTCAACAACTTGCGTGTGTTGTCGGGCAATGCCGTCGCAACGCTGGACCATCTGCTGTTGCATGCGCATGGGTTGCTGTTGATCGCGCGCGAAGCTGTTGCCGGCACCGTCCAGATCGACGATGAAGGGAGTTGGCAACATTGGCAGCGAGACCACTTCCAGGCGATCGGGTCGCCGATCACCCGGGCGTATGTCCAGGGCCTGTTGCTCAAGTCGGTTCTGGACAAACGGGTGCAGCAAAGGGGGTTCTTTGACCGGTTGGAACTCGACGTTCTGGTCGTCGTTCCCGATGACGTTGATCTGGTCTGGCCCGCCACTGGACAACTGGCCGAAGTGTGCAAGCGCGATGACGTGTACGAACGGGTCAGCCAACGGCTGGCCCAGTGTCAGAAATCAACCACTGGCCCGGGTCCCCTGACACCTGCGGAGCGACAGGTGCTGGCCGAATTCCTGTGCCATTCGCACATTCCTGAGCGCCCGGGTGGCACGCCCGGCGCCGCAGCCCGATCATGAGGCTGTGGGTCAGATCCCTGCTCCTATTGCTGGCGGGGGCCTTGTTTTTTGTGGCGGTCGGGCTGGTGGCCATCTGGGCACCCGATGTGCCAGTGTCCGCACTTCAATCACGGTGGGCACCGGCACCGTCACAGTTTGTGGCTCTGGACGGGTTGCTGGTGCATCTGCGCGACGAGGGTCCGCGCGACGATCCGCTTCCGATCGTCCTCCTGCATGGCACGTCCGACAGCCTGCATACCTGGGACGGTTGGGTGGCGGTGTTGAAAACACGTCGGCGGGTGATTCGCTTCGACCTTCCAGGATTCGGCCTTACGGGTCCGGGTCGCGATCACGACTACACGATCACCGCCTATGTGCGATTTGTCGGTGCGATGTTGGACCAACTCGCCGTGCCGCGGTTCGTGCTGGGTGGAAACTCGCTTGGCGGGCAGATTGCATGGGAAGCGGCTGTCGCCATGCCGCAGCGCGTGCAGCAACTGGTTTTGGTCGATGCCGGTGGTTATGCTTTGCCTGCCGACGAGGTGCCACTGGCTATGCGCGTGGCCCGCATCCAGGGGCTACGCCGCGGGTTGGAGTATGTCCTGCCGCGCGGGTTGGTGTTGGCCGGTGTACGCAATGTCTATGGCAATCCAGCGAAAGTCACGCCGGAACTGGTGGACAGGTATTACGATATGGCACTGCGCGCGGGCAACCGGCGTGCCCTGGGTTACCGGATGGATCTGGGTTTTACCGATGGTTCGGCGCGAATCAAGACCCTGACGCTTCCGACGCTCATCATGTGGGGTGGACGTGACCGCTTGATTCCCCCGCAATCCGGTCGGCAGTTTGCACGCGATATCGTGCATTCCAGGCTGGTAGTGTTTGACGATCTGGGCCACTTGCCGCACCAGGAAGATCCGCAGCAGACGGTGGGGGAGCTTCTGCGGTTTCTGGGCGCGTGACAGGCGAATGGAGGAACAAGAGTCAATGGGCGAAAAGACGGTACCTGAACTGGCGCGCGACACGCTGAAGCAACTGGTCATCAGAAAGCTGCCACCGACACCGGCCAACTACCAGGCGATCTTCAATGAAATCGGAGGCCTGGTTGTTGAACCACCGTTTCCGGTCGAGCATTTGCGAAAGATTGCGCGTGACTTACCTGCCAAGACACCGGGCCAGCACAAGCAGCGCAGCTTGCTGGAGTACGCAATCAAGCAGCTGAATTGGGACGGTGTCTATCACGCGTTACTGGCGTATGCCAGTTTCGCGCCCCGACCCAACGGGGAACCGTCGGGATTTGACGTTTCGACGACTACCAGTGCAGCCCCGGCGATCCACGTACCGCCCAGCAGCCCAGCAGCCCCGGGGCTTACGGCAGAGTTTCTGGAGCAGATTGCGCGACTGATCGAATTTGCTCGTCCGGCGCTGGGGTCCGACGACGTCCGGTTTGCGGAGCAGACCCAGGAGTTGCTGCGTGTCATGCGAGAGCCAGCGGCTGACATAGTCCGCGTCAAGCAAATGCTCGGCACCTTTGGCCACCGGGTGTCGTTTGCGGCCGAGGACCAGGCCGAAATAAAGTCCACGCTGTTGCACCTGTTGCGCCTGATCATGGAGAACATCGGGGAGTTGAGCATCGATGACCACTGGCTCAAGGGCCAGGTCGAGGCCTTGATGGCAGCAGCCACGCCGCCACTGACCTTGCGCCGGCTCGACGATGTGGAACGCCGCCTGCGCGACGTGATGCTCAAACAGTCGGAGGCTAAAGGTCGGGCGGTCGAGGCGCAGAAAGAAATGCGCCTGATGTTGGGCACGTTCATCGAACGCTTGTCCCTGATCACGGACTCGACCAGTGCGTACGGTGGAAAGATGGAAGAGACCGCGCGCCTGATCGAGCAGGCCACGAACATCGAGGAACTGGCGCCCGTGCTCAAGGAGGTTGTCAGCGCCACCCGCAGTATCGCCGCCGATACCCTGGACGCACGCAACGAGTTGCGCGGCATGCGGGAACGGGCGGAGGCCACGGAGGCCGAAATCGTCAAGCTGCACATGGAACTTGATCGCGTCAGTGCACAGGTGCGCCACGACCCGCTGACAGGTGCACTCAACCGCAAAGGGCTCGATGAGGCTTTGCACCGCGAGTTGTCGAATATGCGCCGCAAAGAGCTGCCATTGTGCGTTGCACTGCTGGACATCGACAACTTCAAGAAGATCAACGACACCCTCGGCCACAGCACCGGTGACGAGGCGCTCACACATCTGGCGCAGGTGGCGCGGGAATCCATGCGCCCGCAGGACACTTTGGCGCGTTACGGAGGCGAGGAGTTCGTTTTGTTGTTGCCCGATACGCCGTTGGGAAACGGCATCGAAGCCATGACCCGTTTGCAGCGTGAGTTGACCAAGCGCTTCTTCCTGGCCGGCGCCGAGAAAGTATTGATCACGTTCAGCGCCGGGGTGGCGCAGGTGGGTGCCGATGAAGACAGCCTGGCGGCCATCAAACGCGCCGATCAGGCCATGTATACCGCCAAACGAGCCGGCAAGAACCGCGTTCTTGGGGCTTGAAGCTGTTGAGGGTCTCCCGCAAGGGCGGATGAAGGGTTGCAGACATGGTGTATCTGGTTTTGGGGCTGGTGTTTTTTCTGGGGCTGCATTCGGTGCGCATCCTGGCCGACGGGTGGCGCACGCGCACCATCGCGCAGGTGGGGCCCAACACCTGGAAGGCCGTGTTCTCCGTCGCCGCCTTGGTCACCTTTGGTTTGATCGTCTGGGGATTCGGCCTTGCGCGGGCGCAACCAGTGCAGTTGTGGAGTCCGCCAGTGGCCATGCGGCATCTCGCATCGCCGTTGACGCTGTTGGCCTTTGTTCTGCTGGCGGCGGCCTATGTGCCGGGCAACAGCATCAAGGCACGGCTGCACCATCCGATGGTGCTGGGGGTCAAGGTTTGGGCGCTGGCCCATCTGCTGGCCAATGGAAACCTCGCGCACGTGGTGCTTTTCGGTGCCTTCCTGCTTTGGTCTGTGCTGGATTTTTCCTCTTTGCGCCGTCGGGACCGTGCAGCCGGCACGGTTTACGCTGCCGGCAGGTTGGGGCCCACGCTCGTCACCCTGGTTGCAGGCGCGGCCGCCTGGGTGGTATTTGCGCTGTGGCTGCACGGCTGGTGGATTGGCATCCGTCCGGTCGGCTGAAACCTCACTGTCAAGGCCGAGATGCCTATTTGATATCCAGTGCCCACTGGATCAGGTACTTGGCAACGAAGCCGACCATGCCAAATGCAAGGCCGATGAAGATGACGAAGGTGCCGAACTTTCCGGCCTTTGCTTCCCACGCCAGGTGCCCCACGATGAACAGCATGTAGAGCATGAACGCGCCCAGGCCGAACGACAAGCCGAAAGCCGCGATTTGCTCCTCGGTGAAGCCCAGCATCACGTGGCCCTGGTGTGGGCGGGGCGTTTGGGCAGTGCGGACGCATCCACCAGATCTCGGTAGGCGTGCCAGCTGGCGTGCCCCAGCAGTGGTGCTACCAGCACCAAGCCAGCAAGCAGGGTCGCAAATCCCAGCAGCACCAGAACCATGATCAGGGCGGACCACATGGCCATGGGCAACGGGTTGGCCAGGGTCACACGCCAACTGGTCAGAACCGCGTCGAGCAGCCGGATCCTGTGGTCTAGCATCAAGGGCATGGACACCACGCTGGACGCGAAAATGGGTGCCGCCAGCACCCCGCCCATAGTGAGCCAGATCTCGAACAGGAAATGGTTGCGGCCCAGCACCACGTGGCGCAAGAAGTCCATGGGCGTGTGAATGGGTGCCGGCGCCATCAGCGTGATCAGGGCCGCTGAAGTCAATACCCATCCGGTGCCGGCCATCGCGAGCAACACACCAAAACGCACCAGGCACCAGTAACCATCATGGTCGACGAAACGTGGCTGTTGCCAACTGAGCCAGGTGTCCCGCAACAGGGCCAGGCCGATGGGTTCACGGTTTTCGAGCGCGCGGCTCATGGCGTAGAGGCTGGTGACCAGCACTGGAGCCACCACCAGGAACCCCGAGAACGCACCGGCCAACAGCCAGAACCTGTCGTGGGCGACGCCGAGCAATGCCGCACCGAAAAGAGCCAATGCCACGCCGTGTGCCAGACTCAGCCAACCACACCGCAGCATGTCCTGCCAGCCGCGCCGCAGCCACTGAAAGGCTTGTTGCGGTGTGACCTGGTGCACCAGGGGCAAAACGCTCTGGCGGGTCACGGTATCGGGGCGGGTCGTCTTCATGGGTGGCGTGCCGGGCTGGGCAGTAGTCTGGAACGGTGGTCTCTGCGCAGCGCGGATGTGCACCTTGCGGGTCACCCTGCATTGTGCATGCGCCGCATAATGCCTGACCACGATTTCCCGGGAACACATCCATGCCCCGTCCCTTTCTTGACGAAGCTCACATCCATCCCGCGATTCGCGAGAAGATCGCAACCCACCAGCAGGACATTGTTCAAGAGGTGCAAGCGGCGATCGCGGCGCACTCAGTGCTGGTGGTCGGCATGGCCCAGAACCCGGCACCGAAGAAGGCGCGCAAGCTGCTGGAGGGTGCGAGCATCGCCTTCCACTACCTGGAATACGGAAGTTACTTCAACACCTGGCGCAGGCGCAATGCGCTCAAGATGTGGACCGGATGGCCCACGTTCCCGATGGTGTTTGTGAAGGGCACTCTGGTGGGAGGCGCGTCCGATGTCGAGGCCATGCTGGCCAGCGGGGAGCTCAGGAAGATGCTGGCCTGAGAGCTTGTGAATCTTTCCTCTGTGCAGGCCAATCTGGCGCCTGCGGTGCTCGCCGTACGGGTGTACGGCTGCGCTCCGGGGCACCACCTTGACCCGCTCGCCACAAAGTCTTCACAAGCTCTGACACTTCGAAGCATCAGCCGTGCATGCCCATCTTTCCATCGCCACCGTGCCGACCCCCACGGCCACCACGCATCGAATTGGCGTCGAACACCTTCTTCTGTTCCGGTGAAAGGACTGCATAGAAGGTCTTGGTGGATTCGCCGCGTTTGGCCATTTCGGCATCGCGTTGTGCCTTCATGGCGTTCATGCGGTCGATGCGCTCCGGCGTGGTCAGCTTTTGCATTTCATCGTGCATCTTCTGGCGGTTTTCCGGGTTCATCCGCGCGGCCATGTCGGCCGGTGGCTGCATGCTGGCCATGTAGGCGTTCCATGCGTTTTCCTGCGAAGGGCTCAACTTGAGCTTGGCTTTCATGTCGGCCTGGTGTTTGGCCATCATCTCCTGCATCCTGGCCGGGTCCATGCGTTGGTGATGGGCCATGCCCCCTGTGGCTGGTACACCGGCGCCTTGGGCGTGTGCTGCCATGCCGGCACTGGCCAGCAGTGCGGCGATCAACAGAGATTTGAAACCGTGTGTCATGTCAAAGTCCTTTCAGTCGGAAGACCCCTGATTGCTCGGGTTTGGCATCAGGTTGAAGAGGAGTTTGCGTGGTGCGTGTATCGCTGCCATGGCTGGCCGATAACAGTTTGTAAAGTTGCCTCACCGGGGACTCTGACGCAGCAGGCTGACCAGTGTCGTACCCGACAGCAAATCGATCTGGTTCTCGGTCGCGAAGCGGCGTGCTTTTTCGCCCAGCTCAGCGAGAGAAACATAGGTGCAATGGCTGGCGTCCTGGCGGGTTTTCGCCAGTACAAGTGCACGCAAGGGTTCGACGCCATGGTTGCTGGCCTTCCATCGCCGGGCGGTCACCAGAGTCGTGCGGCCGGCCTTGGTGAGTTGCAGGTCGGCGGCCTCATGGGACGGTTTTTCGATGGTGAAACCCTGGCGCCTGAAGGCCGTCTCCAGCATCACCGAGAAGTCGCGCCACGGCGCGTCGGCCAGAGACTGCAGGGTGCGGGCAATCTCGGCCTCGCCAGGGGCCCGAAACTGCCGGAAGGCAGCGACGGCGCCTATCACCAGAAATGGAACCCCCCCCATCACGCCGAACGGCACATAAGGCTCGGGCAACAAGGCGCGTGCGGCCAGCGCAAAGAGCAGAGAAACCACGATGCTGATCCACCAAGGTGAGCGCAGCAACACCGCGAACATCGAATTCTTGGCCATCTTCAATTTCACGATGCAACCTCCATGCGTCACCCGGGTTTGGGCGCTGGCAAGGTTGTACCACGGTGGAACCAGTCACCCGCCGGTCAAAACCGGGATGTCAGGGCTTGGTTTTCATGGCGCAGGTGTTGAACCCGAGAAGAGCGTATGGCGGGCACCAGCCGACCGCGCCTGTGGCAAGCGGAATGGCGCCCAGCCAACCCCACCAGCCGACGGTGCCGGTTGCAGCCAGGCCGATCAGGACCAGGCCGATGGTGATGCGTGCGATGCGGTCGATGCCGCCAACATTGGATGTCATGAAAACTCCTCGAAGTGGTGGGGAACCCGGGTATTGGGCACCGTTGGCGTCGTGCCGTCTGTGACCCAAGTCACGAAGTCGTGAGATGGTCTCGTGGACCGTGCAGCGCCGGGGTTTTGACAAGCACTTTGCCGTCTGTTCGACACGTTCTGCTTCGGCTGATCATTCTTTGACGTGAATCAAGTTCCCGAGTCGAACATGGTGGGAAGCTTGCGGCTCCACAAGGAGACTTGCCATGACCCACGAGAGCCTGCGGATCATCCGCGACGAACATGCCGCACTGGCCGCCATGTTGCGCTCCCTCTCCATGATGTTGCAGCGTGGCCCGGGGAACGAGCCGGACCAGTTTTTCGATGTCTTGCGGGCCATGTTGTTTTATATCGATGAGTTTCCCGAACGTCTGCACCACCCCAAGGAGTCGAACCTGCTGTTTCCCAAGGTCGTGCGCGTGGCGCCCGACACCATGGCGACGGTTCAGCGGCTGGAGCAGGACCACATGCGTGGCGAGAGTTCAGTGCGCGAACTGCAGCACCACCTTCTGGCATGGGAGTTGCTGGGCGAATCGCGTCGGGAGGTGTTCAACACTGCAGCAAAGAGCTACGTTGCGTTCTACCTGGAGCACATGCGTCTGGAGGAGACCGTGATCCTGCCCGAGGCGGAGAAGTCGCTGGATGCCGCCGATTGGTACGAGCTCGACGCGGCGTTCGCTGCCAATTGCGACCCGATGACCGGCAAGTACCCGCGCGACCCGCTCTACGACCGCCTTTTTACCCGGATCGTCATGACGGCGCCCGAGCCCATCGGCCTGGGCTCCCACCGGTAAGGGCCGCTCAAGGCAAAGCGGGGTAGTCGGTATATCCCTGGGCGCCACCGCCGTAGAACGTGGCGCGGTCACCTGGGTTGAGCGGGCTGTGTTCGCGCAGCCGCCGTGGCAGATCGGGGTTGGAAATGAAGGCTTTGCCAAAGGCCACCAGGTCAGCGCCTTGCGCCAGTGCCTGTTCCGCGAGGGGGCGGTCATACCCGTTGTTCACCATCCAGGCGCCGGTACCGCCGGCTGCGCGGTAGCCCGCGCGCCAGGCCACGTAGTCGAACGGCGTCTCCCCCTGCACATGGTCACGCGCGCCGCCGGTGGCACCCTCGATCACATGCAGGTAGGCCAGTGGCAGGGCGCCGAGGTGGCGCGCCACGTAGTCAAACAGGGGTTGCGGGTGGGGGTCGGACGCATCGTTGGCCGGCGTGACCGGAGAGAGCCGCAGACCTACCCGGTCGGCGCCGATTTCCTGCACCACGGCTTGTATGACTTCAAGCAGCAGGCGGGCCCGGTTTTCGATCGAACCTCCATAAGCGTCGGTGCGGTGGTTCGAGCCGCTGCGCAGGAACTGGTCGAGCAGGTACCCATTGGCGCCGTGAATTTCCACACCATCAAAGCCGGCACGGATGGCGCATTGCGCCGCATGCCGGTAGTCGGCCACGATGCGGGGCAACTCATCGAGCCGCAGGGCGCGTGGCATCGATGTGGCCACAAAGATGGGAGCACCATCACGGATCAGCAGGGTTTTGGTGTTGGCGGCAATGGCCGACGGCGCCACTGGAGCCTGCCCGCCCGGCTGCAATTCGGTGTGCGAGACCCTCCCCACATGCCACAGTTGGACGACGATCTTGCCGCCTGCGGCATGGACGGCATCGGTGATCGTTTTCCATGCCGTGACCTGCGCGTCGCTCCAGATTCCCGGTACGTCAACATACCCCTGGCCCTGGTGGCTGATGGCGGTGGCCTCGGTGATGATCAGCCCCGCGCTGGCGCGCTGGGTGTAATAGGTCGCCATCAATGCCGTGGGCAGCGCACCGGGCGCCCGGTTGCGTGTCAGCGGCGCCATCACGATGCGGTTGGCGAGTTTCAGGCTTCCGGCCTGAACGGGGTCGAACAAGGATGTCATCGGAGGTGTATGGGCGCGTTGTCGCGCTCTTCTTCCCTTTTTACTTGATCAGGCCTTCGGCTTTCATTGCCTCGATCACGGCAGGGCGTGCGCCGACACGGGCGCGGTAACTTGCAAGGTTGGTGTACGGCGTCATGTCCAGGCCGACGTAGGCAGGCCAATTGCTGACCGTGAACAGGTAGCCGTCGGCCACCGTGAACGTGTCGCCCATCAGATACTGCTTGCCGGCGAGTTCGCCTTCGACCCATTGGAAGCGGCTGGTCAGGCGATCCTTGGTGGATGCCTTCACCTCCTCCGGTGTCGATGGGGTGAACAGCGCGCCGAATTTGGCGTGCAGCTCCATGGCGATGAAATTGAGCCACGACTGCAACTCGTACCGCGCCATCGAGCCGTTGGCAGGCGCGAGGTTTTTCGCAGGCACCTGGTCGGCGATGTACTGCACGATGGCCGCGCCTTCGCGCAACTTGGTGCCGTCGTCCAGCACCAGCAGGGGCACGTAGCCCAGCGGGTTGATGGTGTAGTAATCGGTGCCATCGGCGAGTTTGTGTGTTTTGGTGGGCGCGGCGAGGGCTTCAAAAGCCAGGCCGGATTCCTGCAGGGCGATATGTGCAGACAACGAACAGGCGCCGGGGGAGTAGAAGAGTTTCATGGTGGACAAATTGAATGAGGGTTGAAGAATATGGCTGACGTGTCAGCGCCTGCAATGCTACCGTGGTCGGGAGTCTTGTTGTCGGGTCTGGCGCTCGCGCGCCAAGGCGCCAGGTTCCCGGGCGCTGCAGGATCAACGGAAGCGAACCTTGCACTTGACACCCGCCAGGATGTTGCCCGCCGGGTTGGGCAACTCGAGCCGCACGCCGAAGGTGCCGCTGGCCGAGTCCACCACCTTGTCGACGATCTGGACCATGGCCTTGTACCTTGCCTTGCTCGGGGCTTCCGCTTCCACCTCGGCATTGGCACCGCGCTTGATACTGTCGTACACACTGACCGGCAGCACCACCTCGACCCGCAGTGGGTGGATCTGCGCCATTCTCAGGATCGGCCGCGCACTTTCGCCCGTCTGCGCCAGTTCGCCCGGGTGCTGCAGCACCTCGGTCACGACGCCATTGAACGGGCTGACCAGGGTGCGTTGGCGCAGCAATTCGTCCAGGCGCTTGGTCTCCAGCGAGGACAACTCGCGGTTGTCCTTGGCTTCGATCAGGTCGGCTTCGGCGACTTTCATTTCGGCAAACGCGTCATCGCGGTCCTGGGCCGAGACGAAGTTTTGCAGGTTGAGCTCGTCGCGGCGGCGGTGTTTGTCCCGGGTGAGGTTCACGCGCGCCTCGGAAGACTTCACCTGGCCCTCCATGATGGCCCGGTACTTGGCCGAAGCCAGCGCCGCCTGCTCGACGCCGGAGTTGAGCTGGACCAGCGGCTGGCCCTTGCGCACCACGCTGCCCCGCTCGACCTGGACCGATTCGATCAACGCCTCCACCGCGCTGCGCAGCTCGATTTTCTGGTAAGGCTCGATCAGGCATTGGTACTCCGGCGCAGCGCTTTGGGCGGCTGCGCTGGCGCCCAGGGTACTCAGGAGGATTGCAATTTGGATCTTCATATCTGATTTCCGGCAAACGCCAACATGGTATCCAAGTTCAGGTCCTGCTTCAGGGTGTCGCGCCGGGTGCGGGCGTGGATGGCTTCAGCCCGGCGCTGTGCATGGCGACGCAAGGCTTCGAACACCGCGGGTGGCGCACCCTGCGGCACCATGCGCTGCACCGCATGGTGTAACGCGCCGCCGTGTTCCCGCACCAGCACATCGTCGAGTGCGACGATGGCCACGGCGCTGCCAGGGTCACCCTGACGGGCACAACGGCCGAACAACTGGCGATCGATCCGGGGCGAGTCATGAAAATCGGTCAGGATCACGTGCAGCCCGCCGTTGTCCGCGACGCCCGGTCCCAGGTGGATGTCGGTGCCCCGGCCGGCCATATTGGTGGCGACCGTCACCACCCCCGGCTGGCCGGCCTCGGCCACTACCTGTGCTTCGTCGGCGTCCTGGCGCGCGTTGAGAACCCGGTGCTTGATGCCTGCGGCGTCGAGCGCCAGTGAGAGATGTTCGGATGCCTCGACCGAGCGTGAGCCGATCAGAACAGGCCGCCCGCTGCCGCTCACGCGCCGGGCTTCCTCGGCAACACGGCGCCACTTTTCGTCTTCGATGGCGCAGCAAAACGTAGGTGCATAACTGCGCCGGCCGGGCCGGTTGGTCGGGATCGCGACGGTCTCGAGCCGGTAGACGGCCCAGATTTCGCCCCGCACTTCCTGTGCTGTGCCGGTCATTCCGGACAGGCGTAAATAACGCCGGAAAAACCGCTGGTAGGTGATACGCGCCAGCGTGTGGTTGTGCTCCGACAGCGGGCACCCCTCCTTGGTTTCGATCAGCTGGTGCAGCCCTTGCTCCCAGGTCCGCCCGGGCAGGATGCGGCCGGTGTATTCGTCGACGATATGCACCTTGTCCTCGGCCACCAGGTATTGCTTGTCGCGTTCGTACAGGTGGATCGCACGCAGCGCCTGCGCCACCATGTGCTCACGGCCATGTGCGGCAGTCCAGGCCGGACCCAGGCCGGTGCACAAGTCGGCCAGGGCAATGCGGCCTTTAGGCGTCAGGTGCAATTCGCGGCGCGCGCTTTGCAGCGTGAAGTCCTGACTCTGCGCGAGTTTGCCTGCCAGCGCCAGCGCCTGGACGTAGACCTCCGGGTCGCCGGCGCTGTCGCCCTTTTCGGCCAGGATCAGCGGAGTCCGGGCTTCATCGATCAGGATGCTGTCGGCCTCGTCCACGATGGCGAAATGCAGGCCCCGCAACAACAGCCCGGTTTCCTGTTGCCCTCCCACATGCGCGCGGATGCGCAGCTGCGCCCGGCTCGCACGGCCACCGGCGGTGACGCGGTCCTTCAGGTAATCGAACACCAGCTCCTTGTTGGTGCAGTAGGTGATGTGGCAGCCATAAGCCCTGGCGCGTGACGGCAGATCCATGCCGGTGACGATGGTGCCGGCCTGCAGGCCGAAAAAGGCGAACAAGGGGCGCATTTGCGCCGTGTCGCGTTCGGCCAGGTAATCATTCACCGTGACCACATGCACCGGCAGGCCGGCAACACCGGCAATGCAGGCGGCCAGACCAGCGGTCAGTGTCTTGCCTTCACCAGTCTGCATTTCCGCCAGTTTGCCGGAGAAAAGTGCCGCCGCCCCCATCAGCTGCACATCAAAAGGCCGCAGCCCGAGTGCGCGCTGGCTGGCCTCGCGTACCAGGGCGAAAGCGCGCGCGGTATCGGTCGGATTGTCGAGCGCGGCGCGCGCGACCTGGCGCATGCCGCGGCGCAAGGCATCGTCTTCCATGGTGGCCACCTCGGCTTCGAACGCAGTGGCCGCATGGGCCAGCGCCGCCAGCCTGGACAGGAACGGCCGCAGCTGGTGCCAGCTTCGGCCCACCCACTGCCGGGTCCAGCCGTCGAGGGCGGTTTCCTTGCGGTCCAGGCGCTCCGGATAGACGCTGTGCGCCAGTTCGACTTGCGCCAGGCTAGACATGGAACTGCGAGAGGAACAAACGGCGCAGGCCTTGCCAGAGCCGAACGCCAAAAGGCTCCGGCGGGTGCTCGAAGCGCACATGTACCCGGCTGCCAAGGTAGTCGGCGCGCACCTGCTGCGGCAAGACCAGCTCGAATTCAAACAGGGATTCGAGGGTCTTGGCGCCTTTTTGATCTCGCGGATCCATGGCGATCTGGCCGCCGCCACTTTGCCCCAGCGCGGGGCTTGGCAGGTCCTTGCCGGCCTTCGGAACTTCGCGCACAAGCTGTGCGCTGTGGATGGTCGCCATGTCCTGAGGCAAGCGGACCGCGACGGCACGGGTGGCCAGGCGCACCAGGTCGACCTGGGATTGCTGCACGACCACCCGAACGAGCGGTGTGTACTGGCCAATGACATAAGCGACCACATCGCCCTTTTTCACGAAACGCCCCGGCATGTCGTCTGCCTGGTTGATCAGCAAAGTGCCGCCCGCCTTGGCGCGCAGCGTCAGCTGGGCCGCTTCATCGAGCATGCGGTCCACAGCCGCCTGTTCACGCCGCATATCTTCCTCGAGCTGGCCGGCCTGGGACGGGTTGATACCCCAGGCGGCGTCGAAACGCACCCGGGCTTCTTCGAGTTTGGCGCGTTGTGCCGCGATGCTGGAGACCAGCGCAGGGTCCTGGCTCACGGCCACGACCTCGCCCGTCGTGATGGCCTGCCCCGCGTGGTGGTTCACGTCCACAATGAATCCGCTCGCGCCAGCGCGCAGGATGGCCTGTTCGGGAAGCCAGACCACGCCTTCCGCTTCGGTATGGCGCGGCAGGGGAATGATGAACAGGAACGCGAGCACGACCAACACGGTTGCCACCAGCACAGTTCGCACCCGCGCGGCGTGTGCGGCGAACTGTGGGCCGCTCACCAAGGCGGCAATGCCCTTGTAGATGGGCACACCCAGGCTGGCGGCCAAGCCCCACACTGCCAGCAGTACGCCCAGGAAAAAATACTGCTGCGCGATGAAAATCGAAATGCCGAACAACACGAACATCCGGTAGGTGAATGCGAGCGGCGCATATGTGATGAACCAGCGCCGTTCACCCTGTGTGGCTGGCGGAGGCTCGCTCTGGGAGACGCCGAACAGGTGCTTCTCGGCCAGATATTGCCAGTGTTTGTTGGCGCGCGAGGCGAGGTTCGGAATTTCGATCCAGTCGGCGAACACGTAGTACCCGTCGTACCGCAGCAGCGGATTGGCGTTGAACAGCACCGTGGTCACACTCGCCAGCACGATGGCGTTGTAGGTCAGCGAACGCAGCAGCCCGGGCTCGAGCAGCAGCCACAGGTAGAAGGCCAGTGCCGCGATGAACAACTCGCTCAACATGCCGGCAGCACCGACCAGCATGCGGTCGGTTTTCTTGACGAAGGCGGACGAGCTCGACGCCTCGACATACGGAACCGGGAAAAACACCAGCAGCATGATGCCCATCTCGTGCACTTCCCCGCCGCGCGCGCGCGCGGCCAGCCCGTGGCCCAGCTCGTGAGCGGCCTTGACCAGCGGAAACACCACGGCCATGATGAGCAGGTTGTCCAGGGCGAGCAGTTGTTCGCCGAAGTTGCTGGTCAGGTCGGGCCAGTGCTGCGGCACCAGCAGCAGGGCCGGCAACATCACGGCCAGCCAGAGGGCCAGGCCCCAGCCACCCAGCAGCGGCCGCAGCCAGCCCAGCATCCGCACCAGGGTGCGGTCCGGATCCCACAAGGGGAAACGCAGCGAGATCGGGTTCATGAAGCGACCCATCAGCTTGCGCTGGCGCTCCTTGCTGCCGCGCTCGAAAAGTTCAGCCACATCAGGGTCGACGTCGCACTGGATCAGGTCGGAGCCGTGCAACTGGCCCAGCAGGCGGATCACCTCCTCCTGTGCCGGTGTGTCGTCGGCCAGCTCGTCCGTCATTCGGCTCCAGATGGTGGCCATGGCGCGCTTGCCATCCATCAGGCTGATCACCCGGTAGGACGCAGGGTTGAAGCGGTGGTACTTGCCGGCGACCCGGTCTTCCATCACGTACCAGACTTCGCCGCGGTACGCATGGCGGTGGATGCGCACATGGCCGCGCAGGCGCGGCCGTAAACCGGCAACGCGGTACCAGTTGGTGGACAGCAGCGCCTGGGTGTTGCTCACAACAGCCATTCCCACGATTTCAGGCGCAGCCAGTCGGTGAAACGGTGGGTCCAGATCCAGAGCAGGCTGCGTTGGCCGGCGTCGATCTTGCCCACGCCCTCCATGCCGGGGCGCATCTTGACCGATGGATTGGCAACCGCCTTGTCGAGTTCGGCTTCGACACGGAAGAAGTTGCGACCCTCTTCGGCCACGGAAACGGGCGTGATGCGCCGGACCGTGAGCGGGAACACCTTGCCGGGCAGGCTGGTGAGTACCAGCTCACCGCTCTGGCGGTTTTGCACCTGGGCTATGTCACGTTCATCGACCTTGAGGATCACGCGCCAGGCATCCAGCGGCGCCAGCTCGAACAAGACCTTTCCTTGCTCCACCGGCGAGCCGAGCTCCTGCGACAAGTCGCCCTGCACCACCACCCCATCGAAGGGCGCGATCACCTGCACGCGGCTGAGTTTTTCGAGTGTCAGATCGAGCTGGGCGCGGGCCTGGTTGGCCTGTGCCGACGCCAGGCGCAAAGCGACCCGATCGGCCTTGGCCATGGCTTCGCGCTCCTTGCGCACCGACACTTCGAGCTCGGATTCCCAGCGCACGCGTTCGAGCTTCAGGTCCTTGTCTTCCAGGATGGCCAGCACCTGGCCCTGTTTGACCAGGTCGCCGGCACGCGCCGGTGCCTCCCGGATATAACCCTGGAAGGGCGCCACTGCCACGCGCTGGATGGCGCCTTCGACGATCGCACGGGACGCCACTCGGTAGTCCGCGGGATAGAGGGCCACCAGGGCGACCAGCAATACCGTCGCCACACCCAGCAGCTTGATGCCCGGTCGCGACGTGTCGGTCACCTGCCGCAAGGTGTTTTGCCAGGACCGGCGTCCGTGGCTGAGGAGGCTTTCTTCAGCGGTGAGCTTGAGCTCCAGGATGGGCGCCAGGGCCAACCCCAGTGTTTCAAGTGCCTCCCGGTCCGCTGCGGTGAAGGGCGAGTCGCGCTCCAGCAACCACACCGCAATCACCCGGTTGCCGGCTTCCAGCGGCACCGCACACAAGGCGGTACTGGCGGTTTCGCTGCCATAGTGGCGCAAGGCGGCCGTGATCAGCGTGGCTCCCGCATCGGTTTCCGGCACCACCACCGTCGCACGCTGGTCGAAGGCCTCGTTCATGGCCAATGCGGCCAGGTTCACCAGGTTGGCCTTTTCGTCGAACGAGGCTGAATGGGAAACAGCCACGACACGCACCGTTTTGCCCTTTTCGAGGCCCATCTGCACCTGGTGGCATTGAAACCGTTGCGCGAGGCGGTTCACGACCGCCAAGGTGGCTTTCTGGAAGTCGCTCTCCGCCAGGGCGGCCAAGGTCAGGTCGAACAGGAACGAAGAGCGCTCGAGGCGCGATTCCTGTGCCGCCAGGGCGCGTCGGTTATGCAGGTCGATCAACCACCCCACACCCCAATGCAGGAGGCGCATCGCCTGGTTCAGTCGCGCGTCATCGTTGTCCGGAAGCTCCACCACGACCGCGCCGAAAAGCGCATGGCCGCCGTCGAGCGGATAGGCGAACTGGGTGCGGCCGGCCTCGTCCTGCCGCACCACGCCCTTGCGCTGAACCAGGGCTTCCTGGGCAATGTCACCCAGGTAGCTGAGGTCGGTGTCGCCCGGCCAGACCGCGGCCGGCGCGTAGCTGCCATCCGCGTCCTGAATCAGCAGGAGCGCGCTGCGCGGCTGCGCCAGCAGGCCGCACAGGACCGCCAGCCAGGCGTGGCACAGTTGCTCGGCGGTGCGGGCCTGGGCCAGCCGGCTCCAGGGATCGGTGGCGACAGTGTCTCGCGCGGGGCTGGGCGGTGTTTCCTCGTTACGCGACTGCATGGGGATGATGGTGGTTGCCGTTCATGGTCGGGCCGCATCGTCTCGATGGCGACCTTCATAGACAACGACCGCGCAAGCGCGGTCGTTGGGCCTGGGTCAAGAGGGGCTGACCCGCAAGACTACTTCAGTTCGCCGTGGCGGGATTCGTACTCGGCCATCAACTTGCCCAGCAACTCCGTCAGCCGCTTGGCGGCAAACGGGCTCATCACCAGGCGGTGGCCCAGTTCGATCTCGACTTCCGGGCTGGCCCGGTCCCAACTGGTATTGAGGCCGAAGTTCAGTACCACTTCCTCCTTGGTGCTGTTCGCGTTGGCGAAGTTGACGTAGGAACTCTTGAGGTGTTCCACGTTCCACTTCACTTTGGGGCCCTTGGGTTCCGGCGCCTTCTTGGCATCTACCATGCAATTTCTCCTAGGTTGTCTGATCGGTGACTGTCCAGTTTATAACCGCGCCACGGGCTTGGCCGATGGCAGGCTGACCTTCCAGGCGTTCAGTTTAGACCCAGCCGCCTTGTCCCGGTCGCTGTTGAGCCAATCATTGACCCAGGTGTTTTCCTTTTGTTGCCCCAGAGCAAAGTCTGGTGCCGCCTGCTTGAAGTTGATGGCTGGCCGGAGGGCCTCCACAGTGGCGGATGGCACGGAGAACGACGGTGGTTCACGGCCCCCATTATTGCCGGTTGGCAATACGGTCACCAGGCCCAAGTCCACACCCGAGGTTGCAACGGGAGGTTGTGCAATCGGGACCACGAAGCTGGTAAGTGCACGCGCAACAATTGCGGCAGGTGCAGCAGGAGCAGCAGATGCTGCAGGAACTGCAGGTGCGGCAGGAGCAGGAGCCACTGCAACAGGAACTGGTGGTGAAACAGGCAACGGCGGCGGAAGGATCACACGGCCGTCCGTCGGGTCCAGCCCAGGCTGTGACTCGGCGTTCAGTGTCAGCCAGGTCTCATTGAGCGTGGTGGACTGCAGGTTGATGGCCAGGCTGCCTTGTGCACCCGCACGGACCTTGAACACCAGCTCGACCAAGGTACCGGCGCCGCCCGCCATCGCATTCATGCGCGCCATGTCGATGCTGATACGGCCGGGAATGCTGACGTCCTTGACGAAGTACTCGAAGTCCGACGTCAGGCCACCCAGTCGGACATCGACCAACTCGAGGCTGTCGGCGGGATAGAGCAAGGTGATTTCCACCGACTCCAGGCCAGCCGCCGTATCCAGGGTGATCGGTACCACTACCGTGCCGCCCGGCGTTGCCGACACCGTGCCTGCGCCGACCACAGGGTCCGGGCCGCTGAAGGTCAGGGTCATGCCTTTGGGTATGGGTGGAATCTCGGCGCGGTCGATGCCCATCACCTCGGACAAGACACGCTGCGCGTCCAGCGCACTCAATACGTTGTTGCCGTTGATGTCGGCCACGACCGTCGGGTCCACCAGCGGGTAGGCTCCAAAGCCGGAATCGAGCCGCACCACGGTGCGCTGGATGCGTTGCACGTCCAGGGTGGAGTATTTCGCATTGCCACTGGCGTCCCCCACATAGGCCACCAGATGCAGGCCGTCGTCGTCGCGCACCGCCTTGCCGGTGTCGAGCACGATGTTGCGCAGGTCGAGCACCTGCTTGGCGCCGTAGGGCGCTGTGGCAGGCACAATGGCGACCAGTTTCACGAGTTCGACACTGCCGGCACCCAGCGCAGTGGTGAGCTCCAGGCTGATGCGCACCTGGCCAGGTGTGGTGAAGCTGGCGGTGACGGTGCTGCCCGCCGGAATACCGGCGCCACCAGAAACTCCAGTGATGTTCAGCAGGCTCTGGTCATAGGCCAGCGTGAACTCGATGTGTTTCGCGCCGGTGGCGCCGGTGATCATGATCGGTACACCGGCAGCGGTGGCCGGCACATCGGCTGCCTGGCCGGGGCCCCGGCTGAACTCGCCAATGCTCATGACCGCGCCGCTGCTTTTGACCGTGAACGTCTGGGTGTACTTGTCGCCGCGCGCGCCGTCCCGGTTACCGTCGAGCAGGCCACCGGCCGTGTCGACGAAGGCATTCGAGCGGCTGTCGAGGTTGACCGTGTAGGTGCCGTTGGCCAGCAAGCCGTTGGTCTTCAGGAAGGTCAGGCCCTGGCGGTCACCGTCGAGCACGACGCTGCCCGCCACCGTGCGACCTGCGCCGTCCTTGAACGACAGGTCGGCCGCTCCGCGGTTGTAGAACGACGAGTCATACAGGTTCAGCTCCGCCGCCGCAAAGGCACGGTTGAAGCGGACCTGGAAGCCGGTCGCCGTCGCTTCGAACCCGGTCACCTTGAGGGTGCCAGCCTGCACGGCCACCGTGGTGCTGGCGCCGTAGTCGCCATCTTCGTCGCTGGCCGTGACGTTGACCGTGTAGTTACCCGGCTGGGTGTAGCGGTGCGCGAGAGCACCACTGGCAGCCCCGAACACGCTCGAACTGCCGTCACCCCAAGACACGCTCCACCCGGAAATGGTGTCCTGCCCAGGGTCGCTGGCTGACAGGCCAAGCACATAGTCCTGGTCGTCGGTGACGCTGGCGGCGCCACTCAGGTTCAAGGTGGGTGCGACATTGTTGACCATGACGGTGAACGCGCGCTCGGTGCTGCTGCCGGCACTGTCGGTCACACGCAGTGTGAAGCCCTGGCTGGTGTTGCCGTCCAGGGCGGCCCAGCCGAATTGACCCGTTGCAGCGTTCAGGGTCGCGCCATGGGCGTCACCGACCAAGCTGTAGATCACGCTGTCACCCACATCATCGTGGGCACTGGCCGTGAAGCTGACACTGCTGCCTTCGTTGACGGTCACCCCGTCGATCAGGTCCAGCGTGGGCCGGGCGTTGACGCCGAAGTCGGCGTCTGCATCCAGGCCACTGGTCATGGTGAGCACGACAAAGCCAGGTGTCGTGCCGGTCCAGCCGTTCTGCGCGACCAGGCTCACCTGGTAACTTCCTGGGCCGACATCGTCGAACAGGTAGTGGCCATTGGCGTCCGTCACGGCGCTGTGTTCGCCGATATCGAGCTGGCCGTTGGCATTGCCGTCGAGGAATACGGTCCAGCCTGCCAGGTGGGCATCCTGCAGGTCCTGCAGGTCGTTGGCGTTCAGGTCGTGGAACACCGTACCGCTGATGCTGCCCAGGGCGAAGTTGCCGAAGTTCACGTCGCTCAGATTTTGACCGGCGGCGAGCGTGATCTGGTGCACACCAGGAGCCGCGAGTGTATGGGTTCCACCGTTGCCGTTGCCGCCGCCATCGCCGCCTGAGCCGCTGGACGTGCCCAGTGCCAGGATGCCTTCGGCCAGAGACAACATGTTGACGCGGGCAAAGTTCAAGCCCGTGTTGGTGACGTTGTCCATTTCGTTGTCGCCGTCGTTGACGTAGACACTGGTGTCGGCCAGCAGGGTGGTGAACTCGCTCAGATTCAGGCGCCGGCCGAGATGGTCCAGTGCGAGGTCTTGCGCCAGCGTGGCGATGCCGGCCATGTAGGCGCTGGCCTGGCTGGTGCCGAACATGGTGCGGCTGCCGCCGTTGTAGTTGG
>JAYVRP010000578.1:0-1705 GCA_043776215.1 Rhodoferax sp.
CGCTCCACATCCACGATCACCAGGCCCTCGGCACCTGCCGCCACGTACGCATAGGTGCGCGCCACGTACACCTTGCGCGCATCGGCCAGCGGCACACGCGCGTTGTCCACGCGCAGGGGCTTCAGGGGGGAGGTCACATCCAGCAGTTCCAGGCCCTGGGCCGTGGTGACCCACAGGTAACGGAACTGCAAGGCGCTGGCGCGGGCATCCTGCATCGGCACGGTGGCGACCCAGCGCGGTTTCAGGGGGTCGTCCACGTCCACCACGGTCAGGCCCTTGGCCGTGGTGATGTACAGGTAGTGCCCGCCCACCGTGATGTGGCGCGCACCGTCGAGCACACCCTGCTGCGCCCCGTCGCCATTCCAGGTGACCGCACGCCTGAGAAAATTGTTGCGCGGCTCGCCGTCTGCCAGCGTGTCCACGTTGACCACGATCAGGCCTTCCCGGCTGTCGGACACGAAGGCGTAGTGGTAGATCGGATGGAACGCCTGCTCCTGGTTGGTGACACGCATCAGGTCACCCGTGTTGCGCGTGGGTGCGATCGGCTGGTTGGTGGGCAGTGCCACACAGGTCGCGTTGGCGGACGGGATATGGGTGTTCTGGCCCAGCGGGGAAAACGGCGCGCTGACGATGCGTTGCGACACGCCCTTGTTGGCAATGTTGGCCACATCATAGACACGCATGCCGCCCGCACCCTCGGACACGAACAGGTATTCGCCGCGCAGCTGGATGCATTGCGCCGGCCCGGCCGTTCCGTGGTCGTGCGAGGTGCCCAGGCGTGCTTTGGCGTTGAGGTGGTTCTGGTACCAGTCCGGATAGGCGTAGCGCTGCAGGTAGCTGCCGATCACGGCCTGCGGTTCGTCCCATTCGGTCACCTGCACCGCCTCCACATGCTGCGCGGCACCAACCCAGGCGTTGTACCCCACAAAATTGACGTAGTTCGTGCCCTGCAGCAAGAGCTGCGCCATGATGGCGTTGTTGTCGTTGCTGTTGTTGACGTGGCAATCCGAGCAGGTCTTGGTCTCGGTCTTACGTTCGGTATGCGGGTAGTGCGGTGCAAAGGCCTGCGACGAGAAACCGCTGGCCGCGATCGGCGCCTGCTGAATGTATATTTTTTCGCGGTTGATATTGGTCGACGACAGGATCAGCGCCGAACTCGAGCGCACCGGCGTGATCTTGCCGCCCTTGACCGGGCCGTGTATGCCCAGCTGGAACATGTCGTCACGCGCGACCTGCGGGTTGTAACTGGCGTAGTTGCGGGTTTCACCGCCTTCGTAGTGCTGGCGCTCGGTCTTCCAGTTGGCCTGGATCGGCAGGTGGCAGCCGGCGCAACTGGTCGTCCACGACAGATGGCAGGTGTAGCAGTTCATCTTGTCGTCGGCATGGGCCAGCCCCTTGCCGTCGGGCGTGGCACCCCACTTGCCGTCCTGGCCCTCGGCGCCCTCGTGCATGAGTTTGGCGCGTGCCGCCTTCTCGTTGTACTTGGGGTGGGCCGGGGTGACCGAGTCCTTCACCAGCGACATCTCCCACTCCAGTTTCGGATCCAGCGCCGAGCGCTGAAACAGCTTGCCCTCACGCCATTCGAAGCGTCGGCGCCCGTCCTGGGTGCGCAACAGTTTCATGTCCATGCCGCCGGGTTTCGCCGCCGGGCCGGACGTGAACAGCGACGGGTACTTGCCGGCACTGCCGTGGCAGTCCTTGCAGT
>JAYVRP010000579.1:0-1705 GCA_043776215.1 Rhodoferax sp.
CTCGACCACACGGAGGTCGAGGTCTCGTTGTTGTCGTCCACGGAGCGGCTGCAGTTCCGCGATGAAACCGAGGCGCGTGCACTCTTGCACCCGGGGACAGACGGCGTCGTCTTCTCGTTTCGCCATTTCCGCGGCACCTTCCTGCCCCAGGTGTGGGAGCAATTGCCCACCACCGGGGAGTTCCTGGCCCAGCTCAAGCGCAAGGCGGGCCTTCCAGCCGACTTCTGGCACAGCGACGTTCAACTGAGTCGTTACACAGTGCAAAAATGGAAGGATTCCGACTTCGCCGACGCAGCCACACCACCCAACGGAACACAGCACGCATGATTGTTGAATCCCGCCATCCCGCGCGCTACTGGCACCCCATCGACGACGGGCGCATCCAGTGCGATCTGTGCCCGCGGGATTGCAGGCTGCACGACGGGCAGCGCGGCGCCTGCTTCGTGCGTGCACGCCATGGCGACGCCATGGTCCTGACCACCTACGGCCGCTCCTCCGGCTTTTGCATCGACCCGATCGAGAAAAAGCCCCTGAACCACTTCTACCCGGGCAGCAGCGTGTTGTCGTTCGGCACGGCCGGCTGCAACCTGGCGTGCAAGTTCTGCCAGAACTGGGACATCAGCAAGTCCAAGGACATGGACCGCCTGATGGCCCAGGCCGCGCCACAGGCCATTGCCCAGGCGGCGCTGCAACACCGCTGCAAAAGTGTGGCCTTTACCTACAACGATCCGGTGATTTTTGCCGAGTACGCGATGGATGTGGCCGATGCCTGCCACGCAGTGGGTGTGCAGACCGTGGCGGTGACCGCCGGGTACCTGCATGCGCCGGCGCGACGCGACTTTTTCTCGAACATCGACGCCGCCAACGTGGACCTGAAGGCCTTCACCGAGGACTTCTACTTCAGGCTCACTGGCTCGCATCTGCAGCCGGTGCTCGACACCCTGGTGTACCTGAAGCGTGAAACAGGGGTGTGGTTCGAGATCACCACGCTGCTGATCCCCGGCAAGAATGACTCCGACCAGGAAATCACCGCGATGTGCCGCTGGATCCACCAGGAACTCGGCGCTGATGTACCACTGCATTTCTCGGCCTTCCACCCGGACTACAAGATGCTGGACGTGCCGGCAACACCGCTTGCCACACTGGTGCGCGCGCGCAACATTGCGCTGCGCGCGGGCCTGCATTACGTCTATACCGGCAACGTGCACCACGTCGAAGGCGACACCACCGGCTGCCCCGGCTGCCAGGCGCCGCTGATCGTGCGCGACTGGTACGAGATCCGGCGGTATCGGCTGACACCCAAAGGCCAGTGCCCGGATTGCGGGACGGTGGTGGCGGGGCGCTTCGGTGCGACGGCGGGCAGCTTCGGAAGAAAACGCATCCCCATCGCATTGGGTCAGGTAGCATGACTTCCAATTGAGTAGAAACGTCGCCGTCAACAAGCATATAAAGGAACGCGTCCAATGAAATGGTCCCTATGCTGTTTCCAAGCCTTCTTGCTCGCCTGTGGATGTGCCTATGCCCAGTCGACAGACGTGCTCGCAGAGCTGCCCAAATATGTCGGCGGCGAGCGCTGGGAGTATCAAACCACGCCACGTCGCATCAACGAATGCAATCCGGACAAACCGTACAAGTCCACCATCACAGTGCAGAGCGTCGACGGCGAGGGCATCACGCTCAAAAGCGGTAACCGTGAAATCAAACT
>JAYVRP010000580.1:0-5431 GCA_043776215.1 Rhodoferax sp.
AGCGTGGCGTACACCATCTGGTGTCGCTGAATCGCGCGCTTCCCGGCGAACTGGTCGGACACAATCGTGGCGTACCAATGGCGGCCATCCCCCTCCAGCGTGCAGTGCTCGCAGGCAAGGCCGGAAAGGATGGTGGCTCTGAGCTCTTCAGCGGTCATGGCAGATGGTTCCCGTTCAACTTCGGATCTTGTAACCGATACGCAGCATGTGGACAGACACTGCACCGGCGCTCAGCAGCGCGCAGCCCAGGATGCCAAGACTCAACCAGGGCGACGCATCACTGACACCAAAGAATCCGTAACGAAACCCGTCGATCATGTAGAAAAAAGGATTCAGGTGGCTGACCTGTTGCCAGAACGCGGGCAAGGAGTTGATCGAATAAAAGACGCCACTGAGAAAGGTCATGGGCATGATGACGAAATTCTGGAAGGCCGCGAGCTGGTCGAACTTCTCGGCCCACTGGCCCGCGATCAGGCCCAGCGTTCCCAACAGTGCTGCACCGAGGACGGCAAAAACCAGGATCCACTGCGGCGCCACCAAGCTAGGTGGCGTGAAGAACGCAGTCACCACGAACACACCCAAACCCACCACCAGGCCACGCACGACCGAAGAAGCGACATATGCAAAAAACCAGCTCCAGTGCGAGAGCGGCGCGAGCAACAGGAACACCAGGTTGCCCATGACCTTGCTCTGGATCAGCGAGGATGAACTGTTGGCGAAGGCGTTCTGCAACACACTCATCATCACCAGCCCTGGCACCAGGAACGCGGTATAGGACACCGTGTTGTAGACCTTCACATGGTCTTCCAGCACATGGCCAAAGATCAGCAGGTACAGGATCGCGGTCAGCACGGGCGCCGCGACCGTCTGAAACCCGACCTTCCAGAAACGCAGCACTTCCTTGTAGAACAGCGTGCGCCAGCCCGTCAGGGAGCCGCTCACGCGGCACTCCCGGCGACCAGGTCCCGATGCTGGGTCATGACGTCGAGAAACACGTCCTCGAGATCGGCCTTGCGAATTTCGACGTCTTCGGCGTGCAGGCCGGCCTCCCGCACTGCACACAGGTAATTTTCAATTTCCCGGGCATCGTGCGCGGGGAACTGAACGATCCGGCCCGTGATGCGGGCCTTGCTCGCAAGTTCGGGGGGCAACTCGGTATCCAGCTTGAATCGCAGCACATTGCTCGACGCGGCCTTCAGCAACTCACTGGTGCGGTCCAGTGCAACCACGCGGCCGGACTTGAGCATGGCGATTCGGCCACACAAGGCTTCGGCTTCTTCCAGGTAGTGCGTGGTGAGCAACACGGTATGCCCTTGCTTGTTGAGTTTGGCGATGAAGTGCCACAAGGTCTGGCGCAACTCGACATCGACGCCTGCCGTGGGCTCGTCGAGCACGATCACCGGCGGCTTGTGGACCAGAGCCTGGGCCACCAGCATGCGCCGCTTCATGCCACCCGAGAGTTGCCGCATATTGGAGCCGGCCTTGTCCGCCAAGCCCAGGCTTTCCAGCAGTTCGTCGATCCACGCACCATTGTTGGTGACACCGAAATAGCCGGACTGTATGCGCAGGGCCTCACGCACATTGAAGAACGGATCGAACACCAGCTCCTGCGGCACGACACCCAGCTTGCGCCGCGCCTGGGCGTAATCTGCCTGCACATCACTGCCCAGCACCGATACCTTGCCCGAGGTGGCACGGGTCAGGCCGGCGAGGATGCTGATCAGGGTGGTCTTGCCGGCGCCGTTGGGGCCCAGCAAACCGAAGAACTCACCCGGCTCAATGTCGAGGCTCACCCCATCAAGCGCCAGAAATGTGCCGTGAGACGGGCCGCGGGGGGAAGGATAGGCTTTGGAAACCGACTGAAACGAGATGGCTGGCATGAGAGCCGGCGATTTTAGCCGTTGGAATCAGGCTGCGGGCAGCAATTCGGCGATTCCGTACAAGGACGCGAGGTCACGCAGACGCGCCGGCATGCCCCGGACAGCCAGCGCCTTGCCCAGATGCAGGCTCTCGCGCCGGCACTCCAGCAATACAGCCAAAGCAGATGAATCGAACCGCCCGAGCGCTGTCGCATCCACCACCACGGACGCCCCCGGTTCCTTCTGCAAACCCTGCAGGAGCATCTTCAGGCAGGCGTTGGCCTGCACCCGAGTCAGGTCTGCCGGCAGCACCAACACGATCAGCCCTTCTTGGCGTTGTTCTTGTTGCGCTCGCCCAGCGTGGTGATCAATCCGTCCAGCCCTTTGGCATTGATCTCCTGCGCAAACTGGCTGCGGTAGGTCTCCACCAACCACACGCCCAGGACATTGAGGTTGAAGATCTGCCACCCACTGCCCTGGCCCGGCGTCTTCTCCAGCCGGTAGTCCAGCTGAATCGGGTCGCCACGCCCCTTGACTTCTGTGCGAACCACGACCTCCTTGTCCTCCGACGCTGCGCGCAGGGGCTTGACAATGATCGTCTGGTCACTGACCTGTGCCAGCGCGCCGGAATAGGTGCGAACCAGCAATACCTTGAACTCTTCCTGTAAGCGTTTTTGCTGCTCGGGCGTCGCCTGGCGCCAGGCGGGCCCGACGGCAGATGCCGTCATGCGCTGGAAGTCGACGTTGGGGATGATCTTCTGGTCCACCAGCACCATGATCCGCGAGACGTCACCGGTCTGGATCGATTTGTCCGCCTTGATGCTGTCGATCACGTCGGTCGACAGCCTTTTAATCAGGACATCCGGCGGCTCATCGGCAGCAAGCGCGGTCCCTGTCAACAAGCAAGCAGCGCCAGCGAGCACGGCGGCGAATAGGAAGTTCATGTTGCGGCGTTGCATGTCGGTTCTTTCAAAACACAAGGAGTAGGAGCCGTGTTCACAACGCGCCAGCGCGCCAGGTGGCTGACCGGAGGTCGACAGCTATGGGCGTTTCTTTCAGGGTGCGTCGACTAACGGGTCGGCGATTTTGCGTCAGTGGGTTCGTCGGGCGGGTCGCCGTCAAACACCGCGTTCCTACGGCGCTGGAGGAACGCATCACGGGTGAAGGAGTACTTGTCCAATGCCACTTCATCCAGCGCATCCCCCACGCTCAGCAGGCCGGCACGCGTATCGAGAAGGTCCACCAACTTGATTGAATTGCGCGTGGGAATGTGGTCGATGTTGCCAACGATGTCACCTTTCATGTCCACCGGCAACGCGGCGGTGTCCCTGAGGGTCGATGGTCCCAGCAGTGGCAGTACCAGGTAGGGCCCGCTCGGCACGCCCCATCGGCCCAGCGTCTGGCCAAAATCCTCGCGCTGACGTTCGATGCGAAGTTCGCTTGCCACATCCAGGATCCCGCCGAGGCCCATGACGGTATTGACATTGACGCGCATGAAATTCTGGGCTGCGGCCTGGAGTTTCAATTGCAGCAGGCTGTTCACGAACGACCAGACATCGTCCAGGTTGCCCAGGAAATTGTTGACCCCGGCGCGCACCAGTGCCGGCGTGAGATCGCGGTACACCGTCGCGGCAGGCTTGAACACGGCCTTGTCGACACCATCGTTGAACTGGAACACGCCGCGATTGAACGACTCGAACGGATCGCGCGGGTTGCCGTCGGCACGGGTTGCACATCCGATGCTGGCGAAGATCGACAGGCCGATCCATAGGACGCGCCATGCGACCTGCCTGCAGGCGGGGTTCCAGTGTCTGGTCATTTCTTGTCCTTGTTTCCCTGCGATGTCGTTCCGTCCGCCGCCTTACTGTAAAGGAACTGACTGATCAGGTTCTCCAGCACCACCGCAGACTGCGTGCTTGAAATGGTATCACCGGCCACAAGCGACTTGGCGTCTGCGCCCGGCTCGATCCCGAGGTATTGCTCTCCGAGCAAGCCGCTGGTCAGAATCTTGAGCGAACTGTCCTTCGGGAACACGTACCGACTCTCCAGCGCGAGCCCCACCCGTGCCTGAAACGATTTGTCATCAAACGTGACGGATTCGACACGGCCAACCAGCACGCCGGAACTGCGAACAGCCGCCTTGGGCTTGAGGCCTCCCACATTGTCGAACTTGGCAACAACCAGGTAGGTCTTTTGAAAGTTGAGGCTCAACAGATTGGCCGACTGCAGCGCCAGAAAGAGGATCGCGGCCAGCCCCAGCAGCACAAACAAACCTACCCAGACATCATTTTTTGAACGTTGCACTTTTATCCTCCTGTTTCACCACTGGCGGGCCATCGGTGCCCGGTACTCGCACGAGACACACTCGACGTCTTCACAAACTGAACATCATGGCCGTCAGCATGAAATCGAGGCCGAGCACCGCCAGCGACGCCACAACCACCGTGCGGGTCGTGGCTTTCGACACGCCCTCGGGCGTCGCCTGCGCCTCATACCCTTGCAGCAAGGCCACAAACGTCACCGTCGTACCGAACACGACGCTCTTGACCAGCCCGTTGCCAACGTCGCGCCAGACATCGACACCACCCTGGATCTGGCTCCAGAATGAGCCGGCATCAACTCCGATCATCAAGACCCCGACCACCCAGCCACCAATGATGCCCATGGTGCTGAACACAGCGCACAGGATCGGCATGACGATGACTCCGGCCCAGAAGCGTGGCGCCAGAATGCGTTGCACCGGGTCGACGGCCATCATCTCCAGCACGCTGATTTGTTCGCCCGCCTTCATCAATCCGATTTCTGCTGTCAAGGACGTGCCGGCCCTCCCGGCGAACAGCAGCGCGGTGACCACTGGTCCCAGCTCCCGGACCAGCGTCAGCGTGACCAGCAATCCGAGGGCCTCGGACGAACCATACCTTTGAAGCGTGTAGTAACCCTGCAAGCCAAATACAAATCCAACGAAAAGGCCGGAGACTGCAATGATGGCCAGCGAGTAGTTGCCCAGGAAGTGGATCTGGTCGCGGACCAGGCCAAATCGCCGGAACGTCGGGCCCGCCATGGCCAACAAACGGGCAAAAAGGCGCGCACCACGGCCCAGGTCTGCAAGCGTGGTCCGCACTGCGAGGCCGACATCGGCAGGACGGTACCAGCTCATGCGGATCTCCCTGCTGCTCGCGGGGCGTCCGTGGACGCGCTTGTGCTGAAATCATCGTTGATCGATGGCCCAGGGTAATGAAACCGCACCGGACCGTCCGCTTCTGCGTTGACATATTGCGCCACCAGAGGGTCCTTGCTCTGGCGCACGTGCTCGGGGGTACCTTGGGTGGCGACCTTGCCATTGGCAAGGATCACCACGTGATCGGCAATGGCAAAGGTTTGCTCCAGTTCATGGGAGACAAAGATGCTGGTCAGCCCCATGGAGTCATTGAGGTGACGGATCAAGCGGGCCGCCGTCCCCAGTGAAATGGGATCCAGTCCGGAGAACGGTTCGTCGTACATCACCAGTTCCGGATCCAGCGCGATGGCACGCGCCAGGGCCACACGCCGCGCCATGCCACCCGACACCTGGC
>JAYVRP010000581.1:0-1703 GCA_043776215.1 Rhodoferax sp.
AGTTCTGGGCCGCCACGGCCACCGGCAAGCTGATGCTCCGGTACTGCAACAGCTGCCATCAGCCGCACTGGTACCCGCGTGCGCAGTGCCCGCTGTGCATGGGTGACCAAACCACCTGGAAAGAGTCGTCAGGCATTGGCAGCATCTACACCTTCAGCGTCTGCCGCCGGGTCGGTCCGCAGCCCTACGTGATCGCCTACGTGCGGCTGGACGATGGCGTGACCCTGCTGACCAACATCGTCGACTGCGATTTCGAGGCGCTCCGCATCGGTGACCGCGTGAAGGTAGTGATGAAGGCCAGCGACAACGGGGTGATGGTGCCGATGTTCACGCCGGTCTGATCAAGTGCTGCGGCGCCTGGATTTCCGGCACGACGAAGACAGAGAGACAGCCGCAGCAGACCGTGATTCCGCGCCACTCCTATTTTGGTGACGCGATTGATATGTCTGCGGACCGGTGTGCAGGCTTGAGGAAGTTCTCCGTTCCTTGACCAGCATCAGGCACTTCCGCGCCTTTGCTCCGACGCGTTGACTTGCTCCTGCACCGCTTCAAAATCTCTTGCTCTCGCTGACCACGGTAGACTTCGATCCAAGCCAGTGGTGCTGCGCTACAAATCTTTCCGGTTTTTCTTCTATTCCAACGAAGGAAACCCCCGCGAGGCGATGCACATCCATGTGCGCAACCCCGAGGGGGAAGCCAAATTCTGGCTCGTGCCGGCGGTTTACCTGGCAGACAGCGATGGGTTTGATGCACGTACGCTACGCGAGTTGCGCGACCAGGTGATTGCAAACAAGGAACTGATCGAGAGGACCTGGAATGACCATTTCGCCTAAAGCCGTTCGATTCGATGACGACACCCTATGGGTCAGCCTGTCCGATGGCCGCACCATCGCCGCGCCACTTGCCTGGTTTCCTCGCCTGCTGGAGGCCAGTCCCGTTCAACGAGCCCAAGTCGAGTTGAGCAAAGGCGGCTTGCATTGGGATGCACTGGATGAGGACATTTCCGTCGCCGGCTTACTCGCAGGTCAGGCGGACTTGTCGCGTCGGGGTGCACGTCTGTCCGTTTGAAGGGGCGGTCAGGTTGCGTCTGGCACAGAGGCATTTGCTGGCACCGGATGTCCCGTTTGAACCACACCACTGGGTGACCGCTGCCATGGCGGCCCGGCGCAGGTGACCGCATGACGCAGCGACGCTCACTGGCTGCGCAGGCTCTTCGGCCGCGACGCTCATCGCGTGCGGCTGCTTCCGGACACAGGTACAGCCGTGCCGTTGCCTGCCCTGGGGATCAACTGGCGGATCACCGGCGGTGGCGGCACCGCGCCTTCAGCCGTTTCGTCCGATTGCTGGGCTTGCCGATAGGTTCGCGTTGCCAGATCCGCGTACACATCCCCGAGTTTTTCGTGCGTGTTGGCCAGGCTGCGGCTGGCGCGCGCGGCCATCTCCCAGGTAGCGCGCGCCTTGTCGGGCGCGCCCATGGCGGAATAAAGCAGCGCCAGGTTGTTGTAGGGCTCGGCCAGGGCCGGGTAGTCTTCGATCAACTTCGTGTACGTGGCAACTGCCGCGGTCTGCCGGCCGGTCTCCTGCAGGATCAGTGCCTTCAGGAATCGCATTCCGGGATTGCCGGGATTCTTTGCGAGGTGCCGGTTCGCCACCGATAGCGCTGCGGCAGAACGGCCACTGCCCATCAATTCGGTGACGGTCGA
>JAYVRP010000582.1:0-5426 GCA_043776215.1 Rhodoferax sp.
CGTCGGCGTGGTCGACCGCATCATCACCGATCTCGCGGTGCTCGACGTGACACCCCACGGCCTGCGGGTGGTGGAGATGGCGCCAGGCGTGACGCGTGAAGAGTTGCAGGCCAAGACAGGTGTGCCGCTGCACTGAGGTTCTGGCGCATCAGGCCGGGCCCCAGGCCGGTTCCACGGCGGCACGGCACAAGGCACGCATCGGCTGCGCAACATAGCGGCGTGGCTTGCCGCCAACGCAGCGGGCCCACAGGCATCCGCTGGTTTGGCAAGTGCCCGGAACAGGCACTAGACTCCAGAGGCATCGACCAACGGGCGCTACGACCCGTATTGCCAAGGAGACACTGTGCAAACATCGCCATCCATCGCCGGCCCCGCCGACCTGACCAGTGCACTGGCTGCGGCCCAGGCCCAGCCCTTGTGGGACCGCTACCAGCGTGTGACGCGGCGCGAACCGTCGGCACCGGACGCACCCTGGTGCTGGCCCTGGGCCGAGATGGAGCCCCTGATTGCGCGTGCCATACGCGAGGTGTCCATGGACGACGCAGAGCGCCGAGTGCTGTTGCTGACCCATCCGGCGTTCAAGGGGGCCGCCACCACCACCACCAACCTGTCGTCCGGCCTGCAGACGCTGTTGCCAGGCGAAACGGCGCGCGCGCACCGGCACACCCTGCAGGCGATCCGTTTCGTCATGGAGGGTGCGGGCGCAGTGACCAGCGTGAACAAGCACCAGTGTGGGATGGCGCAGGGCGACCTGATCCTGACCCCGGCCTGGACCTGGCACGAACATGTGCACCCGGGCAGCGGGCGGGTGGTGTGGTTCGATGGGCTCGACCTGCCGCTGAGCACAGGCCTGGACACCATGTTTTTTGAACTGGCCGGCCCGGGCGCGGAGTCGGTCGAACCCCCGCCCACGCGCGTGCCGGTCTTGCAGCACGGCGCGGTGACATTGGCGCCGGATGCGTTCGACCTGCGCAGCCCGAGTTCGAGCCGGTTCCGCTACGCCTGGGAGCGTGCGCTGGAGACCATCACCACGGCCGTTCCGGACGCCGACGGCAGTCGCCTGTTGCGTTATGTGGATGGTGACAGCCGCGGCGCTGTCTTGCCCACGCTGGACTGTTACCTGCTGTCCTGCGCCGCCGGCATGCCCACGCGGCGCTACCGCAGCACCAGCAATGCGATATGCGTGGTGGCCCGGGGCGAGGGCAGCAGCCAGGTCGGCGACACGTCCATTCGCTGGAGGCGCAATGACGTGTTCACGCTGCCGCACTGGAACTGGGTCAGCCATACTGCGGCATCCGACGATGCACTCGTGTTCATGATGACCGACCGCGAGTTGTTGGCGTCACTCGGTTATTTGCGTGATGAGGAATCCAGCACATGAAGATATGCCGTTTCAATGGTGACCGCCTGGGGGTCGTCCAGGAGGGGGAAGTGTTCGACGTGAGCAGCGTGCTCGAGCTGCTGCCGGCGCAGCGCTACCCGCTGCCGCGGAAGGACTTGCTGATCGAGGCCCTGCCGCAACTGCGCGGGCCGCTGCTCGAAGCCATGCAGGGTGCGCGCCGCCACGCGCTGGCCGAGGTGCGTTTTGCGTCACCGGTGGCGAACCCCGGAAAAATCATTGGTGCCCCCATCAACTACCAGGCCCATCTGGACGAGAGCAAAACCAACCCGGGGATCGGGCACGGGCGCAACATCACGTCCATCGCCGACTGGGGCCTGTTCCTCAAGGCGGGCAGCTCCCTGATCGGCTGCGGGGACGACATTGCCCTGCGTTTCAGTGATCGCCGCAACGACCATGAGGTGGAGCTCGGTGTCGTGATCGGGTCCGCCTGCCACCAGGTCCGGCGCGCCGATGCCATGGCCCATGTTGCCGGTTATGCCGTGGCATTGGACATGACGCTGCGCGGCACCGAGTTCCAGTGTTTCCGCAAGTCCATCGACACCTATTCGGTGCTCGGGCCGTGGCTGGTCACCGCCGACGAGATTGCCGACCCCGGGCAGCTCGACCTGTGGATCAAGGTCAACGGCGAAATGCGCCAGCAGTCCAACACCCGCCACCTCGTGTACGACATCCCGCGGCTGATCGAGTTCGCCTCCTCGTTCTATACACTGCAGCCGGGTGACGTGATCATGACAGGCACACCGGAGGGGGTGGGGCCTGTCCAGCCGGGTGATCTGCTGGAGGCGGGCATTGCGCAGGTCGGTGAGTTCACCATCCGTATCGCGCCAGACTATGCGAATGCACCGGACGCCGCCTGAGCCGCACTTTTTCTCAACATGACAGCAAAGGGTTTTCGACCATGGCTTCCATCAACGTCCTGGGCATCTGCGGCAGCTTGCGTGCCAAGTCCACCAATCGCAACGCCTTGCGGGCGGCCGCCGAACTCATGCCGGCTGGCATGCAGCTGTCCATCGCTGGCTACGCGGATGTTCCGCTCTACAACCAGGACGTGCAGGATCAGGGTATTCCAGAGGCCGTGAACCGGCTGGCCGAGGAGATCCGCGCGGCAGATGCGGTGCTGATCGCCAGCCCCGAGTACAACTTTTCCATTTCGGGCGTGCTGAAAAATGTCATCGACTGGTTGTCCCGGGTGCCGGCACCGCCGTTCAAAGACAAGCCGGTGGCCATTCTGTCGGCCACACCGGGGCCTCTCGGCGGCGCCCGTCACCAGTATGAATTACGCAAGGTTCTGGGCTCTCAGGACGCGCTGGTCTTGACCAAGCCGGAAGTTTTCATTACCTTGTGCCAGACCAAGTTCGACGCCGATGGACAACTGGTGGACGCGGCGTCGCGCAAGGCACTGGGGGATCAGATGCAGGCGTTCGAGCGCTGGATCGGGCGTGTCGCATTGAATTAGCCGGGGCGGATACGGACAGCGGGTTTTTTATCAACAGGAGACAACACAGATGAAACAGGCCTTTTTGAAAACGGTTCGCACGGTGATCGCCGGCGCAATAGTCGTCGTGGCGCCGGTTGTTTTTGCCCAGACGATCAAGATCGGCCTGATTACCGACAAGGTCGGGCCGGCCAAGGGTTACGCCGAACCAGTGGCGCAGGGCGCGGTGTATGCCGTCAAGGAGCTCAACGCCCGCGGCGGGTTGCTCGGGCGCCAGGTGGAACTGCTGGTGGAAGACGACCAGGGCAAGCCCGATGTGTCGGCGACGGCGGCGCGCAAACTCGTGGACGCGGGCGCCGCGTTCATCCTGTCGGTGTCGCTGACCCCGGCGACCCAGCAGGCGCAGTCGGTCACGCTGGAGACGAAAACGCCGCACATGACACCCTCCAACAGCGGCGACACACTCACCACCCAGATCACCAACCCGAACTTCTGGCAGACCGGGCCGCTCGCCTCGACCCAGATTGCGACCTTGCTGTCCTACGCCCGCAACAAGAACTACAAGCGCGTGGCCTTGATCACCGACAACTCGGATCTGGGGCAACTCACCAACCGTTTCTTCAAGGCCGGCCTGGAGAAGAGCGGCATGCAGGTGGTCAGCGAGGAGGTGGTGCCAGGGGGATCGACCACGGCCGACCCGCAGATGCAGAAAGTGCGCGCGGCCAACGCCGACGCCTTGTTCATGACCGGTGTGCTGACACCAGAAAACGCGCTGATCCTGCGCTCATACCGCCAACTCGGATTGAAGACTCCGATCCTGGGCAACTACAACCTGTCGATCCCGGTCTACTCTTCCATTGCCAAGGGTTTGCTCGACGGTGTGGTGTTCGTGGATGCGTTTGATCCTGCCAAGCCCGAGACCCAGCGCTTCATCGATGCGTTCAGGAAGGACACCGGCAACGAGCCCTACAACCTCAACGGCTACGGTTACGACGGCCTGATGATGGCGGCGGACGCCATCAAGCGCGCCGGCGGTACCGACAAGGACAAGGTGCGCGAGGCGATGCAAGCCACCAAGGCATTCCAGGGCGTGATGGGTGGTGTCGGCACGAGTTACGGTTTTGCCGACGGCAAGCGCACCGGTTTCGACGTCAACGGCATGGTCGTGCGGCTCTACGAAGGGGACAAGCAAGGCAAGGTAGTGCACGTCGGAGCCAAGTGAACGACTTTCTGGAGTTGGTCGTCGGTGCCACGGCCAGCGGCTGTATCTATGGCCTGGTGGCCTTGTCCTACCTGTTGATCACGCGGCCGACCGGGGTGATCAATTTCGCGGTCGGAGAGTGGTCCATGCTGGCCGCATTCGGTGGTTTTCTGGCACTTTCGCGTTTCGAGTTGCCGTATCCGGCGGGCATGGCGCTGGTGGTGGGCGCCATGTTCCTCGTGGGGTGGGCCACCGAACGGGTGGCCGTGCGCCCCCTGGTGGAGCGGGGCGCCCCCGCGCTGGCGCCGATCCTGGCCTTGCTGGGCATGCTGGTGGTGTTTCGCGAATTGGTGTCGCTGGGTTTCGGGCCCGACCCGCAGCCCGTACCTCCGGCCTTCGGGTTCGGCCGCCTGGAGCTGGGGCTGGTCGCCGGGTCCTACCAGAGCTTCTTCATCATCGTGGTGGCTGCAGGCGTGTTTGGCGCCACCTGGTATTTCTTCGAGCGCACGTTGGCCGGAAAATCTTTCGAGGCGGTGGCCATCGACCGGCGTGCGGCCACATTGATGGGCATCAACCTGCGCCGCGTCACGTCACTGGCCTTTGCGTCCAGCGCGTCGGTGGCGGCGCTGGCCGGCCTGCTGGTGGCCCCCAATGTCTCGGCCCATTACCTGATGGGCCTGCCGCTGGCGATCCAGGGTTTCACCGCGCTGGTGATCGGCGGTGTGGGGCGTGTCGAAGGGGCTTTGCTGGGTGGGCTGATTCTGGCCTTTGCCGAGCAATTCACGGTACGGTATGCACCTGTGCCGCCCGGCATGGCGATGGGCGTGCCGCTGGTGTTGCTGATCGCTTTTCTGCTCATCCGCCCGACCGGCCTGTTGCTGCCCCGGGAGGCCCGCACGTGAGGTCGCTGGCGGGGTTCGTGCTGGCGGCCCTTGTGTTGTCGGCAGTGGCGTTCATGCTGGGCTCCTACCAGACGGACATCTACCGCAAACTGCTGTTGTGGATCACGCTCGCACTGAGTTACAACTTCCTGTTTGGCGTTGCCGGGCAGGTGGCGTTTTCGCATTTCACGTTCTACGGCATCGGCGCCTATGCGATCCTGATCCTTCTGTTCCAGGTCGGCTTGCCGCTGCCACTGGCGATCCTCGCTGGCATCGCTTTGTGCGTGGGGCTGGCGCTGGTGGTGGCGATTCCGGCCACGCGCCTGGAAGGCTTCTACCTGGCCCTGGCCACGCTCGCCTTTGCGCAGCTGTTTATTGTGGTCTTGAACGAGGGTGGCAAGGTCACCGGAGCCGCCGGGGGGCTGGCCAACTACCGCCTGCCCGACGTCTTTGGCGTGCGTGTCACCGGGCCCTGGTACACGGTGGTGATCGTGGTCCTGATGCTGG
>JAYVRP010000583.1:0-1702 GCA_043776215.1 Rhodoferax sp.
GTCGCTCTACCGCGCGGCCATCGGGCCTGTGAGCACCGCGCACTACCTTCGTGTCTTCACGCGGTTCGAGGCGGCCGACCGGGCAGGTCCGGGCTGGAACTGGGCGGCCTGTCTGTGCACGTTGGGCTGGCTGGTTTTTCGCCGCATGGGGGGCACCGCGCTGGCCTATGCGGGGCTGATCGCGGGCATCGTCCTGCTGGGCGCCACGTCGTGGCTGCTGGTGCTCCAATGGCCGCGGGAGGCGCTGTGGGTCCCCGGGTTGGCGTTTCTGGCCCTCCTGTATGTCTTGCCCGGAGTGTTCGGCGATGCACTTCTGCACGCGCACAGCCGCAAGCGCATGGCGCGCGCATTGGCGGCCAGTGCGAGCTGGAAGGATGCGGTGGCCTTGCTGGAGCACGAAGCCATTCGCTGGCCGCGGGCCGGGTGGCTGGTGCTGGCCCATGGTCTGGTGATCGGTGTGTGTGCCGTTGCTTACCTGACTATGCCCGCCACGGACGGCCCCGGACGCGGCCTGGACGCAACAGCGAACGTGGCCCGCCCACCGCCGGCCACCGCTTCAGCCGCCGCAGGAGTTGCTGCCCGGTTGGCGTCCGAACCGCTTGTGCTTGTCGCTGTTGCTGCGGTGGCATCCATGCCTGAGGCCGTACCGGCAAACCCACCGTCGCCCGCCAGCGCGGCGACGGCGGCGACACTCGCTGCATCTGCCCAGGCCCCCGCGGCTTGGCAACAGGCACCGGCTGGGAAACAGCAGGCCCGGCCGATTTCCGCATCCGCATCGTCGTCCGCATCAGCATCGGCGTCGGCACCAGCACCAGCACCAGCACCAGCATCGGCATCGGCCGTCGCAAAGGCATCCGCATCGCCGCCGCGTGCACTGCCAGCCAGGGTCGTATCGGCAGCCGCAAGCGCGGGCTCTGGGCCGGCGGTGGCGCAGAGTTTCCATGTCAATGCCGGCTTGTTTGCGGTGCAATCCAATGCGCGCAACGCGCATGCCAAATTGCTGGGCGCCGGCCTGCCTGCATTCACGCAGGATTTGCAGATGCGTAATGGCCTGCGCACCCGCGTGCGTGTGGGGCCGTTCGCCACGCGTGAAGAGGCCGACGCCGCAGCTGAAAAGGTCCGCGCTCTCGGGCTCGATGCGCTGGTATCCGCGCCTTGATGCGTCGCCAAGTCGATATTTTCACCAAGCACGCGCTTGTCATAATGGTTTGACTCGCGCAAGCCGGCGTCGCCGGGCGACCTGACCAACGCCGCGATGGCATTTTTTTTCAGGAGCGAGCATGAGTTACCGATCTGTGTTTGCGCATGGCCTGATGGCCGGCCGGGTTGTCGTCGTGACCGGTGGCGGGTCCGGCATCGGGCGCTGCACCGCGCACGAGTTGGCGGCACTCGGTGCCCACGTGGTGCTGGTGGGGCGCAATATCGAAAAACTGCAGACCGTGCAAGCCGAGCTCGTACACGACGGCGGCAGCGCGAGTTTCCAGGTGTGCGACATCCGCCAGGAAGACGCTGTCAGGCAAACGGTGGCCGCCATCGTGGCGACGCATGGCCGCATCGACGGCCTGGTCAACAATGCCGGCGGGCAATACATCACGCCGCTGGCGGCCATCACGGCCAAGGGCTGGCAGGCGGTGATCGACACCAACCTGACCGGCGGTTTCCTGGTGGCCCGCGAGTGTTATGTGCAGGCCATGCAGCAAGC
>JAYVRP010000584.1:0-1702 GCA_043776215.1 Rhodoferax sp.
CCAGGCCAATTTCGAAAATGCGTTTTACCGCTCGCCCATCACCGACAACAACAGCTTCGAGCAATGGGAAGCCGAAGGTTCGCGCGACCTGGCGCAACGTGCGAATGCGAGCTGGAAGAAGCAGTTGGCCGAATACGAAATGCCGCCGATGGACGTGGCGACGGACGAAGCCATCCTGGACTACGTGAACCGGCGCAAGGCGTCGTTTCCGGATTCCAACGTCTGAGAGCCTGCCGCGTGGACAGGACGCACCCGGCCGCGCGGACTCCTGCTTGTTTCGCCCTTGGCCGGGCAAGGCCCACCTACCGGGCGTCCAGCTTGCCGTTGAGCGTGATTGTTTCGCCTGACGGTACGAGCACATCCGGACTGGCGCCCGTGAGGTCGGGCACGACCTCGTGCCAGGTCACGTGGGTGAACCACACCTGCTGCAGCAAGGGGTCATAGGCCACACCGGTGCAGGGGATGCCGTGCGCATCACAGCCGAAGAACTTGGGCGTGTTGCCATCGGTGATCCACAGATGGGCGCGCTTGATGGTGGCGTTGGAGGCCCACACGATCTCGGTCTCGAAAGGCTGGTTCGTGGCGATTCCGTTGAAGCCGGTTTCGCCCTGGTTGTTGAATCCTGCACCCGTCAGCGCGTAGTTGCCATTACGCGCGCCGTTGCTGGCTGCGCTGACGGTCAAGGTGCCCAAGGCACCCGCTGTGCCGCCCGATACGCCACCACCACCACCACCGGAGCCTGCCGCCTTGATTCCAGCATAGGCCGAATTCAGTTGCGCACTGAAACCCGAGTAGGCACCAAGGTTGTTGCTGGCCACCGACGCGAGCAGGTTGGCATAGGTCTGGGTGAGCGACGTCAACGCCGCTGCAATGGCCTGCAGCGTGTTGTCCATCGGGTCGCCTGTGGCGGCGCTGAAGCTCGATGTGAATGGACTCATCGTGCCCAATGTGGATGTCAATCCAAGCGCCGTGTTGAGGGCCGTCAGCGCGGTATCGATATTGACCCGGGTCAATGCGGCATACGACGGATTGCCGAACCATGCAGCAGGGGATGCTCCGGCCAATCGGGCCACCACGAGGTCCGTCAACGGCGTCACGTTGACCGTGTCGATGGCCACCGCGATCGAGTGGTAGGTCAGCGTGTTGGACACGCCGCCGACGCCGACCGTGCCGCCGCTGACCTGCACAGCGCAGGGCAGGGTCTGGCCGGACAGGCTGACTGCCCATGCCCCCACGCTGCTGGTGGTGGTGGTGAGTGCGCTGCCGCCCGCGCACTGGACCGAGATGGCCCCACCCACAATGGGTGACCCGACCGCCGCCGTGCCACCGAGCGTGCTCCCCCCGCCGCCGCCGCCGCCACAACCACTTGCCAGCGCCACGACCATGGCCGCGCACAGCCCTGCCTTCTTCATCCGGACCACCAATAATTTCTCCCTGTTTCTCAAAAAAAATGACGTTCTCTGGTTCACGGCCATGCCGCTGTCGCGATGGAGCCTGTGTTCGGGCGCCATGGCATGATGCAAACAGACTATGCCGGCCGACAATGGCGCAGAGTTGCGTGTTTTTGCGCAGCAGGTTCACACAGGGATGGACAGCAATGAAAACAGACTTGATCGACCGGATTTACGAGTGCTCCTTCGTGCCGGAGTTGTGGCCGAACGTCCTCAACGAGGTGGCAGCACTCGCCGGCGGGGAAGGTGGC
>JAYVRP010000585.1:0-5418 GCA_043776215.1 Rhodoferax sp.
CTGGGCCGTATTGCGCGGTGATCTGGGCGTTTCGATGTATACCAACATACCGGTTGCGACCATGGTGCAGCAGCGCGTTGGCCCGACTTTTTCGCTGGCGGCTATCACCATGCTGGTAGCGGTGAGTTTGGCCGTCACCCTTGGCGTACTCGCTGCCTGGAAGGCCGGCTCGCTGCTGGACCGCGCCGTGATGGCCCTGGCGGTCACCGGGTTTTCGGTGCCGGTGTTTGTCGTTGGCTACATCCTGGTCTACTTTTTCTCGCTCGAATTGCGCTGGCTTCCAGTGCAGGGTTACCGGCCGCTGGCCGACGGCATCTGGGACTGGCTGCGCCATCTGATCCTGCCTTCGGTTGCGCTCGGTCTGGCCTATGTGGCGTTGATCGCGCGCATCACGCGCGCCAGCATGCTGGAAGTGCTGGCCGAAGACTACATCCGCACCGCCAGCGCCAAGGGTGTGGCCAGCGTGCCGATGCTGCTGCGCCACGCGCTCAAGAACGCGGCGGTGCCCATCGTCACGGTCATAGGGATTGGCGTGGCCTTGCTGATCTCGGGCGTGGTGATTACCGAAACCGTGTTCAATATTCCCGGCATCGGGCGCCTTGTCGTTGATGCAATCTCGGGGCGCGATTACCCCATCATCCAGGGTGCGATGCTCGTCTTCTCCGGCGTATACGTGCTGGTCAACCTGGTGGTGGACATCTCCTACTGCCTGCTCGATCCGCGCATCCGGTACAGCTGATGGCACAAGACCGGTCAAGTATGAACGCCGCCGTGAACGCCGCCGAGTTCATCCGGCGCAACCCGACCATTTGGTTTGGCGCGCTGCTGGTGTCTTTGATTACCTTGGCCGCGCTGTTCGCGCCCTGGATCGCCAACGATCCAATCGCCTTCGAGCCGATCAACCGCCTGCGCCGGCCCTCGGCCCAGTTCTGGTTTGGCACCGACAGCTTGGGCCGTGACGTGTTCGCGCGCATGGTCTACGGCGGGCGCGTCTCCTTGCTGGTAGGCATGGTGGTGGCTGTTGTCGCAGTGTTCTCTGGCACCGTGGTCGGCCTGCTGGCGGGTTTTTTCGAGCGTTTTGATGCCGTGGTGATGCGCTTGATGGACGGCATCATGGCGATTCCGTCCATCCTGCTGGCGATTGCGCTGGTAGCGCTGATGGGCTCCAGCGTCACGGTGGTCATCATTGCGATTGCCATTCCGGATATCCCGCGCGTGACGCGCCTGGTGCGCTCGGTGGTGTTGTCGGTGCGTACGCTGCCTTTCGTTGAGGCGGCGCGCTCCAACGGTACCCGGACGGCCACACTGCTGCGCCGCCACATCCTGCCCAGCACGGTGGCCCCGCTGATCGTGCAAGCCACTTTCATTTGCGCCTCTGCCATCCTGACCGAAGCCGGCCTGAGTTTCCTGGGCGCGGGCACGCCGCCCGAGAACCCGACCTGGGGCAACATGATTGCATCGAGCCGCCTGCACTTGCCGATCGCTCCCTGGACCGTTTTCGCACCAGGCATTTGCTTAGCCCTGGTGGTGTTGTCCGTCAACCTGCTGGGGGACGGCCTGCGCGACCGGCTCGACCCGCGTATTTCAAGGCGCATGTAATGGAACCCGTGCTGGTGGTTGACGACCCGCACCAGTTCTCCGGGGGCATGCGCCAGCGCGTGATGATCGCCATGGCCCTGTCGTGCAACCCGAAGCTGCTGATCGAGGGCGACGTGCCAAGCCTGATGAATCCACCGCCGGGTTGCCATTTCCATACGCGTTGCCCCTACGTGGTGGAACGCTGCAAAAGAGACGATCCGCCGCTGCAGGAGATCGCGCCAGGTCATGTGGTGGCCTGCCATCTGCGCACCAAAGAGGCCGTGGGACGGGCATTGCAATGAATGATGAAGACGTCTGCCAAATTAGCGACAGCGCGCGACGCCGCGTTTGGGCGAAAGCCCTGGAACCATGTTTCATCGTGAGAAATATCAAGGAAAGCCGGCTGACGACATGCAAATATCGTGTGTGCCTGCGCACCTGAATGGGTTTCTTCTCTCCGACAACTACCGACGAGGCTCTTATGACGAATACACGGCGATCCGTTCTAACCGCAGGCCTGGCCACTGCGGCGCTTGCCAGCCTGGGCGCCCCCCACGTCGCCCGCGCCCAGTCACGGCCCGCGCGGCAGGCCCGCATGGTGCCGCATGCCGACCTCAAGGTGCTGGACCCGATCTGGACTACGGCCAATATATCGTCGTACCACGGCTTGATGATGTACGACACCTTGTTCGGTATCGACGCCAACCTCAAACCGCAGCCGCAGATGGTAGGCAAGACCGACCTGTCGGCTGATCGGAAAACCTACACCTTCGAGTTGCGTCCGGGCCTGAGGTGGCACGACGGCACGCCCGTGACTGCTCGCGACTGCGTGGCCTCGCTGCGCCGCTGGCAGGCCAAGGATGGCGCCGGACAGCATATGTTCGAACGCGTGGTCGACACGCCGATCGTCGACGACAAGACTTTTCGTATTGTGCTCAGGGAGCCCTATGGCCTGCTGATCGACGCTCTGGCCAAGACCACCACCCCAGTGTGCGTCATGATGAAGGCGGACATCGCGGCCACCGATCCCGGCACCCAGATCACCAGACACATTGGATCGGGTCCGTTCAAGTTTGTCGAATCTGAATACCGCCCCGGTAACCGCGTGGTGTATGAACGCAACCCCGACTATGTGCCACGCAGCGAGCCGGCGTCCGGGATAGCGGGTGGCAAACGCGTTCAGCTCGACCGGGTCATTTGGGACATCATTGCAGACCCGCAAACCGCAGCGTCGGCGTTGATCACAGGCGAGGTGGACTTTTACGAACAACCGCCTACCGACCTCCGATCCATGCTTGAAGCCGCGCCGGGGGTGAAGCTGGAGGTGTTCAACAAACTTGGCCTGGTGGGTTACTGCCGTCTGAACCATTTGCACCCGCCGTTCAACAATCTGGCGGCCCGTCGCGCGGCACAGCTGGCGATCAACCAGGAAGATACGCTCCGCGCGTTCATGGGCAATCCGTCTGACTACCGAACCTGTGGCTCGCACTTCACGTGCGGCTCGCTGATGGGCGTGGAAGATGGTTCCGAGGCCCTGATGCTGAAGGCACCGATGGCGCAGCGCCAGGCCCGTGCGCGCGAACTGCTGAAGGAATCTGGCTATGACGGCAAACCAGTGGTCTTGCTGCAGCCCACCGATCTGTACGCCACCAACGCGATCGTGCTGGTTGTCGCCCAGAACCTGCGTCAGATTGGCATGAACGTCGCATTGGCCGCGTCCGATTGGAGCGGAGTGGTGACGCGCCGTGCGGTTCAGGAAGTTCCAGACAAAGGCGGCTGGAACATTTTTGTGACATCGGGTGGCGGCAATTCCAACGCCAACCCGATCGCCCAGTTCGCGCATGCGGCGAACGGGCGCAAGGGCTGGTACGGATGGCCGGAAAACGCCTTGCACGAGCAACTGCGCAATGAGTGGGCGGCAGCGCCAACACTGGAGGCGCGACGGGTGGTGACGCAACGCATGAATCGCAACATGATGGACTACGTGCACGACATCAAGACCGGCCAATGGGTACGGCAAGTTGCCTACCGCGGCGACCGCCTGCGCGGCTTTTTGCCAATACCCGAGATCATTTCGTGGTGGAACGTCGAGCGCTACGCCTGAGCCTGCAACGTTTTTTTTGCCCTTTTATCGCAGCAAAGACCACTATGCGTTTTGCAATCGGCGGGTTCGTGCACGAGACCAATACGTTTTGTCCCGGGTTCACCGAACTTGAAGCCTTTCAATCGACCTTCTGGTGCGAAGGCGACCAGATAGTCACGCGCAATCGTGGCGTTCGCAATGACCTCGGCGGCATGATCGCCGCCGCTGAGCGGCTCGGCATCGAACTCGCGCCGACGCTTGCCACTACGACACAGCCCTCGGCCACGGTTTCGCGCCACGCCTACGAGACTATCCGCGACACCCTCTTTGCCCGCCTGCTTGCAGCCGGGCCAGTCGATGCGATCTGCCTGGCACTGCACGGCGCGGGTTCCGCAGATGCAATGGAAGACATGGAGGGCACGTTCTTGACAGAACTTCGGGCCTTGGTTGGCGGCGAGATTCCCATCCTGATTTCGCTCGATTTGCACGGAAATACCACCGACGCGATGCTCAAACACGCAACGGGTGCCTTCTACTGTCACGAGTACCCGCATATCGACATCTATGACCGCGGGGTGGAAATTGTCGAGATCGCAGCCAGAATAGTGCGCGGCGAAATTCAGCCGGTGATGCACTTGCTTCGCCTTGGGCTGATCATCCCGCCATCGACAACGTTCTCCGGACCTGCCAGTGTGATCAACCAGCGCTGTTTCAAATGGGAGCAGCAACCCGGCGTGATCGACTGCAACTTCACCCACGGATATCCCCACACGGATGTGTCGCTGATTTGCAGCTCGGTTCTGGTCACCACCAACGGCGATCCGGCACTGGCTGAAACAGTCGCCAACGATGTGGCGGCTTTGATCCTCGCCACCCTGGAAGATTTTCGGCAGACACTGCCCAATGCCGAGACTGCCATGGCGCAAGCATTGGCGGCGACCGCTGTGCCGGTCATCGTGGCGGAGGTGTCTGACAACCCCGGCGGCGGAGCACCCGGCGATGGAACCCATTTGTTGCGGGCTTTGATCCACGCAAACCAATCAAAGACCTGTTTCGGTTTCATATGGGATCCAGCCACGGCGGCCCAGGCCCACACGGCCGGTCCGGGTGCGCGCATCGAGATCACGCTCGGCGGTTTCACCGACGCCTTGCACGGCGCGCCGATCACCACCAGCGCCTACGTGAAAACCGTGACGGACGGGAAGTTCATCTTGGTCAATCCAATGGGCGCCGGGCGCCAGGTCGATCTCGGCAGTATGGCGCGGCTGGTGATCGGCAATGTCGATGTGATCGTGGGGTCAAAACGGGCGCAGACATTGGATGCGCAGCTCTTTTTATTGAATGGGATCGACGTGCGCGACTACCGGGTGGTCGCGCTCAAGTCCCAGCAGCATTTCCTGGGCGGTTTTCAGGACATTGCGGGCACCATCATCCGTTGTGATACGCCGGGTTTGACGACGAGCAAGCTGGACCAGTTGCCGTACAAAAACATCCTGCGCCCGATTTGGCCGCTGGATCCACTGCCCCAGAAGTTATGAGTGTCACTATGCGATTTTGGGATGAGCCGGTGGGTCATCGGGCTGACGGAAAAGCCTGGCAGGTCCGCTTTGTCGAGTTGAAGGGCAGCGAAGACGGGCCCCGGACCGCATTCATTGCCGGCATGTATGGTGACAAGCCGATGGGATGCCTTGCCATACACGAGTTGCAGCGCCGCCTGGCGAATTCGACGATCAAGGGCAGTGTCATTCTCATTCCGG
>JAYVRP010000586.1:0-1698 GCA_043776215.1 Rhodoferax sp.
GTGGGTGATGAGCAGCACCGACATGCCCGAGTCGCGCTGCAGCTTGCGCACCAGCTCCAGGATCTGGGCCTGGATGGTCACGTCCAGCGCGGTCGTGGGCTCGTCCGCGATCAGCAACCGGGGCCGCCCGGCCAGCGCCATGGCGATCATCACGCGCTGGCGCATGCCGCCCGAGAGCTCGTGCGGGTAGGCATCGATCTGGCGCAGCGGGTCGGGCATTTCCACCCGCCGCAACAGCGCAATACCCTCGGTGCGCGCAGCCTCGCCCTGCAGACGCAGATGCCAGCGCAAGACCTCACCGATCTGCTGGCCCACCCGCATCACTGGGTTGAGCGAGGTCATCGGCTCCTGGAAGATCATGGCGATGTCCTTGCCACGCAGTGCACGCATCTTTTGCGGCGCCAGGGCCAGCAGGTCTTCTCCCTGCAGCCGCACCTGCCCGCCGCGCACCGTGATCGGCTGCGGCAACAACCCCATGATGGACAAGGCCAGCATGCTCTTGCCGGAACCGGATTCACCCACCACCCCGAGCACCTCGCCACTCTGGAGCGACAGACCCACACTGCTCAGTATGTCGGGCCCGCGTAAGCCCAGCGTCGTCGTGAGCGCGCGCACTTCCAGCATCGGGACCGACGGCGGCGCATCACTCATCGCGTCGCCACCGCCATGCGCGGGTCGAGCACATCGCGCAGCCCATCGCCCAACAAATTCAGGCCGAGCACGCTGACCAGAATCGCAAAACCCGGTGCCACGGTGATCCAGGGCGCGGCCACGATGAAGTCGCGCCCGTTGGCAATGATGGCGCCGAACGTGGGTGCCGGCGGCGGCGGGCCGACACCAATGAAGGACAACACCGCTTCGTTCAGGATGGCGACCGCGAACACATACGTCATGCGCACCACCAGCGGGGCCATGGCGTTGGCCAGCACGTGACGCAACAGGATGCGTGCATGCCCGGCACCCAGTGCACGCGCGGCTTCCACGTATTCCATCTCGCGCACCACCATGACCGAGGCCCGCACGATACGCGCCGTGTGCGGCGTGGCCGCGATCGACAACGCAATGATCACGTTCAGAACCGAAGCCCCCAGCACCGAGCTGATGGCAATTGCGAGGATGATGGACGGGAAAGCCATGAAGGCGTCCATCAGCCGCATGATGGGGCTATCGAAGCGACGGAAATACCCTGCGGTGGCGCCGATCACCACGCCCGCCACTGCAGTGATGAGCGCCACCATGAAGGCGATCTGCAAGGAGATGCGGGCACCAAAAAGTACCCGCGAAAGAATGTCACGCCCGAAGTGGTCGGTGCCCATCCAGTGTTCGGCATTGGGCGCCACCATGCGGGCGCGGAAGTTGCCTTTGAGCGGATCGAAGGGCGCGATCAGACCCGCCAACAGTGCCAGCACCACCACGATGCCCACCAGCACCAGACCGATGGTGAAGGATCGGTTGGCGAACAGGCGCCGCACGAACGTCGGTCGGCTGGCCGGCGTCACCAGCGCTGTGGTCGCGGATACAGGGAGGGCCGTCATCGTCACTCCAGCCGCACCCGTGGGTCGATGGCGGCATACAACAGGTCGACCGCCAGGTTGACCGCCAGATAGATCAGCGCCAGAAACAGCAGGCCGCCCTGGATCACCGGGAAGTCACGCGACAACACGGCGCCGATGATGAGCCGGCCCAGCCCGGGAATCG
>JAYVRP010000587.1:0-5391 GCA_043776215.1 Rhodoferax sp.
CGTCTCTGGTGGCGATCCCCGCTGGCAGGATTGGTCGGCTGCGCAACTTGACCTCTGGAGCCGGCGCGGCCCGCTGGTGATCAACGGCATCATTTACGCTGAATTGGCTTACGGTTTTCCAAAAGTTGAAACTCTTGAAGCCTTTTGTCAGGAAGCCGCGCTGGATTTGCGCCCATTGACGCGCAGTGCCTTTTTCCTGTCCGGCCGCGCCCGTGCGCTGTACCGGCAACGCGCCGACACCAGAGCCGGTCTGCTGGCGGACTTCCTGATCGGCGCACATGCTGCAGATCTGGGTTGTCCGGTGCTGACGCGTGATGTGGCGCGGTTTGCTTCGTATTTTCCGCAACTCGAATTGGTTACTCCGGGAAAATTGTCCTGAGTCATGGCCAGACAATCGTCGGTGGGTCCGCCGTGGCCTGTCCAATGCGAGTCCACGCGACCCGCATCGCGGTGGTTAGTGTCGCGCCGCATTTCTCCAACAACGAGCTGGAAGTCGCGGGGGCGATGGCCGCGTTGGCGCGGATCGTATGAGCACCTGCAGCGCACGAGTGCGACACACGTGGAAATCTTCACGGTGTGGCTATTGAGGTTCTCGGAATTCGCGACACCCACCAAACCGTTCGCCCTGAGCTTGTCGAAGGGCTGCAGGCTTCGACAGGCTCAGCCCGAACGGTGTAATGAATTGCGTAAAGATCAATAGTCGCTCACAAACTGCTGCCACGTGGTCGCCACGTACTCGATGAACCGCGGGCCCATCCCCTGCTCCTGCAGGTAAGCGCGGCTGACCGGGCGTTCGATGGAGCGAAAGCCCGGGTCTGCCAGCGCGCGTGTGGCGAAGTCATGGTGCAGCATCGCACCGCGACCGATGAGCACGAAGTCGGCGCCCGTGTCGATGCAGCGTTGCGCCGTGGCGGCGTCCATGATCTTGCCGGCAACACCGAGCCTGGTTTGCCCGCGCTCGAGGCCGGTGAAGTGTTCGATCAGCGGCTTGCCCTTGTAGCCCTCATCCAGCGGCTCCTTGAAGGAGTCCCAGAGTGACATGTCGAGATAGTCGACCTTCCCGCACGCCATTACCGCCTGCGCCAGCGCCAGCGATTCAGGCATCGTGACGCCGAAGCGTTCGGGCGACAGCCGCAGGCCAAGCTGGAAATCCTTGCCGGCACGCGCGCGAACGCCGTCGATGATCTCGTACAACACGCGCGTGCGATTCTCGAACGAGCCCCCGTAACGATCGGCTCGAAGGTTGTTCGTGGCGTCGAGGAACTGCGCCAGCAGATAGCCGTGTGCGCCGTGCAGCTCGACGCCGTCGAATCCGGCCGTCTCAGCGCGCAACGCAGCCAGAATGAAGTCCTCGACCAGCTGCTCGACCTCGGCGGTCGAGAGGGCGCGCGCGCCGGTTTCGGCATCGTCCCACGGCGCCAGCGCGCGCTGCCCGGTCAGCTCGGCGGGAGCGCGTCGGCCCGAATGCTGGATCTGCACCGCAGCCAGGCTGCCAGCCTCGTGAATGGCACGGGCCAGCCGTGTAAGGCCCGGCAGATGCGCGTCCGACCAACTGCCAAGCTGCCCGGGGAAACCCTGCCCCGAGGCTTGCACGTGCGTGGCGCATGTCATGGTGAGGCCAAAGCCGCCGCGCGCGCGCAGGGTCAGCCAGTGGAATTCATCGTCGGACAAGGTTCCGTCGGTGTGGCTCTGCCAATTGGTCAGCGGCGCGAGCATGAAGCGGTTCTTCATGGCGGGCCCGCGGACGAAGGCAAGCGGGTCGGACAGGGTCCTGGTCTGGCTCAGAGTAGTCAATAGGTTCTTTCGAGGAGGGGAGACGCGGTACGCAGCGCCAGGATTCCGGTGATTCCGCGTGGCACGGCGTCCGGCAGGAGAAAGCCTGAGTCTACCGAGACAGCAGCAGCCGACGCTCTGGCAGGCGCCGCCATGCAGGGCCGTCACCCTGGAGAAACCCCAGCCGCGACCCCTACTTCACGCAATAGTCCGACACCACGCCCATTCACCGCCGCGCCCGCTCCAGATTCTGCTCCAGCGTCGCCGCCGACAGTTCGCCCAGGCGTGAGCCAACCAGCTCGCCGCGGGCGTTGAAGAACAGCGTTGTCGGGTAACCCTGCTGCTTGAAGACGGCGCTGGCGCTGCGTTTGTCGTCGATCAGCATGTTGGACAGCAACAGCTGTCGGCTGCTCAACCATCGGGCGACCTGTGCGCGCTGCTCACCCTGGTTGATGAACACGAAATGCACGTCCACATGCTTGCGCTGCGCCTCCTGGAGCATCGGCATCTCGCGCACGCAGGGCGGGCACCAGGTGGCCCAGAGGTTGACGACGATGGGCTTGCCGGTGAAGTCTTTCAGTCGGACGGTCGGAGCCGCCCCACCGAGTGCGGCCAGTTCCAGGTCGGGCAGGGCCTGCCGCGCGGGTCCGGACTGAATCGCCAGCCAGCCGGTACCCAGCGCAAACACCGCGCTACCGGCCAGCAACCCGCGCTGCAGCGCCTGGCGCAACGCGGGACTCTTCTGGTAGCGGTGAAACGCATAGAACCACACTCCGGCCAGGCCGGCGGTGGCGTTCCAGCCGCCGTCGCGGATGTCGAGGATGCTCAGCGGCGTCGAGAAATACAGCGTCTTGTATTCGAGCACGAAAGCCAGCCGCGCGACCAACGCGCCAATCAGCAGCGCGTTCCACAATGTGCGCTCGGGGTCGACGCCGGTACGCCTGCCCACACGGCGCCCGACCAGCAGGCTGGTGCCCGCGGCGGCAAAGACCAGCAGCAGCGCATAAGGCAGCAGCAGCGGGCCGAGGCGGAGGGCATCGTTCATGTCGTGTGTGGGGTCTCTCGATGTGCGGTGAGGTTGCCGGGATTGTCGTATCGACGATCGTTTCGCGCCCGCCGGGGTCCGCCTGCCGTGTCGCCGCTTCCGTCATCGAATTTCAGAAAAGTCTGACCGGGTCCTTCAACGCAGCCCCCTTGGCGAAGGTCAGCTTGACTTTGTCCTTGTACGACTCGCCGGTGCAGATGATTCCGTCGCGCGACCAGACAGGAGTGCCCATCCACTTCCATTCCTCCACGATGGCCGGGTCCGCATCGCAGATGAGCTTGCGCATCCTGCCGAGGGTTTGCCCGCGCCAGTCTCCGAGCTCGGTGATTCTTCGGTCAATCAGCGCCGACGCCGACTGACCCCCGGTTGCATCAGGCTTGTTCATGGGGGCTTTCACGGCGCAGTGCCGAATCGTGCCGCAGAACGTGCCCGCGCCTTCGCGGCCTCTATCTGCCGGTTTCGGGGCTCGGCGCTGGTGCTGAGCGCGGTGATGAGTTGACGCGCCGTCGCGGCGACTTCTTCGATGGCCCGCTCAAATGCAAACTCGTTGCTTTTGGACGGTATATTGAATCCGCTCAGTTTTCTGACGAACTGGAGCGACGCGTCCCGTATTTCAATCTCGGTTGCGGGCGGATCGAAGTTGAACAAGGTTTTGATGTTTCGGCACATGTTGGATGCGTCATGGGGGGCTTGAGGATATCAGCGGACGGGACCGTTGCAGGGCGCCAGTTTGTCGCGACATTCGGCAGCAGGCACAACACCATGCTGAATCCAGGTCATGTTCGGGCCCATCGACGATTCACGACTCAAAACCAATAACATCCAAGTAGCACCGCTTGAACCGTTGCGGATCAGCAACTGGCACCAATACGATTGGGAACGAATGGAGGCTCATGCCGGATGCGACCCTTGCCCTGCGGCGCATGGTGACGCATCGCATCGACCCAATTGCTGGCAATAGTCGATACGCGTCGAATCTGCATGGTCTGGGCGCTGTGGCTGCGGCCCGGTATCCACTGAGCTCACGACTACGGTGACAGGCAACGCGGCCGCTATGCGCCAGCCGGACCAGAAATCTGGGAGGATCATCCGGAAACAGGCCCGCCATCGCCTGCGTCACACAAGCGGCAAACTCGTTGTCTTCAATACGGTCCCAGACGGTGAACAGGAACGTCCCGCCTGGACGTAGAACCCGCCATACCTCTGCAAGGGCCACTGCCTTGTCCGGGAAGAACATCGCACCGAACTGGCACACCACGGCATCGAATGATCCATCGTCTGACGGAAGCTGCAGCGCGCCTGCCTGCTGCCACGTCACCGAGCGACTGGTACCGATCGCATGATTGGAGGAATTCATGATGCCGGACTCCAAAAAGTGCAGTTGATGCGGTCTGACTTTCATGATGCCCACGCTTCACCCCAGAGCATGAAAGTCATTTGCGGTTGCCATCCGCTTGTCGTTGCGTTCGCCAAGATGGAGCAGGATGGCCGCAGTCTCGAAGATCGAGACGTCTGCATCCGTCGACCATGGCACTTGCCCGAACGGTTGCTTTGAAATTGTGCGGCATTGCGGGCGCAAAACGGCGTGCCGTTCACGCTGCACGGCAACCGGGCTTCCTCCTGTGCCCTCCGCACACGAAGGTCACGCACGTAGCCGCGCGGAAATTGAGGAAACCCACCGAACCTTGTGAATATCAGCCCAGGCACTTGGCAACTCCGGCCGTCGGTGCTGTGCGTCTGCGAAAGGATCAGGCCTCTGCGATTGCTGCAATGGAGACTCTGAGCCCCGGTATGCGGGTTGGCAGCTTTGCGCCTTGCCGAGCAGGTGGGTTGGATGGAAACCACCTCAGGTACTCCTCATTCATGCCCATGAAATCATCGTCGTCCGCGAGCACGATGGTGACGCTGACAATCTTGTCCATCGAACTGCCAGCCTCCTCGAGAATTGCTGCGATATTCGTCAGGCACTGCCTGGTCTGTTCCTGAACAGTCGTTCCTTTGTAAGCGCCAGTTTCAGGATCTGTTGGCGCCGTACCCGATACAAAGACCAAGCCAACCGCCTTCACCGCCTGGCTGTAAACGGGTGGTGGCTTCGCCGCCTTGGCTGTAAAGACGATTTTGCGTGACATCTTTTTATTCCTTTGCATCAACGAACGATGCGACCGAGGCGAGCGCGAAAGTGACTTTTCTGAGGCATAACGCTGGCGCTGTGCTGATGGCGACGGGAGGCGGGGCTGACCGTATCATCGGCTCGACCGACAGGTGAGGCCTGTACCTCCACAACTTCGCCCAGGATCACTGTGGTCACTTCGTTGATGTGTCAGGCGCTGACTTCCTGTTCCTGGGGACGGACGTTCCTGGGCGCCATCCTGAACGCCCTGGCATGGGATGTTGTCCGGCTGCCAGCAGGTACCGGCGAGTTCATGCTGCGCAGTATCCGCAACTGAATTTGAAGCCTGTTACGACGAGCCGTAGAAAAAGCGCTCTTCGACGATCTTGTCGCCCTGCACGCTGTAGACACCCATCTCGTCCATCGTCGTGCGCGCGCCACCCTTAGGCGTCATGTCCATGGT
>JAYVRP010000588.1:0-1689 GCA_043776215.1 Rhodoferax sp.
CAGGATCGACACCAGCGCAAACGGCACAAAACCCATGCGGTCGCCCACCAGGATCAGCCATTGCCCCAGCGCCATCGACACACCGCTCACGGCCATGTAAGCGGCAAACACCTTGCCGCGCTGGTCGCTGGGGGCGACCACGTTGAGCCAGCTCTCCACCACGATATACAGGCCGACCAGGCAGACACCGGTCATAAAGCGCAGGCCGCCCCAGAACCAGGCGTTGAGCCACAACGCATGCAGCAGGGGCAGGCAGGAGGCGATCGATGCCATGGCGGCGAACGCGCGGATGTGCCCGACCCGGCGGATGATCACCGGGCAGGCGTAGGTGCCGAACACGAAGCCGGCGAAGTAGGCCGACATGATCAGCCCGGTGACCAGGCCGGAAAACCTGGCCGCGCCGGCCTGCGACCCGATGGCCGAGAACATCAGGCCGGTGCCGACCACCAGCATGCCCACGCCGCTGAGCAGCGAAGCCAGCGGCACCAATAATTTGCCCACGGGAGATCCTTGGTTGTGTCAGGCACGCAAGGTAGCACAGGTGCCGCCCGGTGAGCCGTGCCGGTTGCGACCTCGGCATGCCGATTCACGCGCCGGGAGTCGCCCCCGGTCAACAGATGGTCGTACCGGGGCGGCCCACCAGTGTGGGGGGGCGCTAAAGTTCGCCTTTGACCCGACAAACCCGCGATGACCATCCCCCTTACTGAACACCAGGCCCGTATCGACCTTGCCGCAGCGTTCCGGACGGCTGCGCGGCTGGGCATGCACGAGTCCATCGCGAACCACTTCAGCGTGGCGCTCTCCGACGATGGCCACCAGTTTCTGCTCAATCCGGTGGGGCGCCATTTCTCGCGCATCCGCGCCAGCGAACTGTTGCTGCTGGATGCGGGCAACCCCGACGCCCTGCAGGGCCCCGACGCACCCGACCCGACCGCCTGGCACCTGCACGCCGTGTTGCACCAGCGCTTGCCGCAGGCGCGCTGCATCCTGCACACCCACATGCCGTATGCGACTGCGCTGTGTTGCCTGAAAGACTTCGAGTTTCTGATGCTGGACCAGAATGCCTGCCGCTTCCACCAGCGCATTGCGTATGACCGCGACTACAGCGGCATGGCGCTGGAGGCCTCCGAGGGGCAGCGCGTGGCGCAGCTGATGGGGCCGGGGAAAAGTGTGTTGTTCATGGGCAACCATGGCGTGATCGTGGTCGCGCCCAGTGTGGCGCAGGCTTTCGACGAGCTGTATTACCTGGAGAAGGCCGCCCAGGTGCAGGTGCTGGCCTTGTCCACCGGTCGCCCGCTGGCCGTAGTGCCGGACGCCGTTGCTGCCCGGGCCGGCGCGCAATGGAACGACTATCCGACACCGTTTTCGCAGCAGCATTTCAATGAGCTCAAACTGATCCTCGACCAGCACGAACCGGATTACAAAGAATGAACCACCACATCATCATCACCTGCGCCGTCACCGGCGCGGGCGACACCGTCGGCAAGAACCCGCATGTGCCGGTGACACCGAAGCAGATCGCCGCCGCCGCGGTGGAGGCGGCCAACGCCGGTGCCACCGTCGTGCATTGCCATGTGCGCGACCCCGAGACCGGCAAAGGCAGCCGCGACCCGGCGCTGTACCGCGAGGTGATGGAGCACATCAAGGCCAGCAATGTCGACGTCATCGTCAACCTCACCGCCGGCATGG
>JAYVRP010000589.1:0-1688 GCA_043776215.1 Rhodoferax sp.
GATCCTGGCGGCTGACGCCAGTGGGTTCTCGCGCCTGATGGCGGCCGATGGCCGGGCCACGGTGACAGCGCTGGATGCAGCGCGAGAAGTCTTCCGGCATCATATCGAATCCCGCCGTGGCCGCGTGATCGATATGGCCGGGGACTCGGTGCTGGCCGTGTTCGAGACCGCCAGCGGCGCGGTATCTGCGGCAATCGCCGCGCAGGAGCAGATCGAGGCGTCCTTGTCCGACGTCGCCGAGGACCGCCGCCTGCGTTTTCGCGTCGGGCTGCACCTGGGTGACGTCATCAGCAAGTCTGATGGCACGGTGTACGGCGACGGTGTCAATATTGCCTCGCGCCTGCAGGCCATTGCCGATGCGGGTGGCATCGTGGTTTCCGAGTCGATGCGGGCAGCCGTGCGCGGCAAACTCGGCGCCGCGTTTGAGGATCTGGGCGAGCAACCGGTGCGCAACATGCTCGAATCGGTGCGCGCGTGGCGTGTGCACCCGGCGGGAGTGGCCGCGTTCGGCACGTCCACGCTCCCTGGCCCGTTGGCGGCAGGGCGGGAGACCGTTGGAAACAGTGTCTTCCCGCTGGAGTTGCCCGACCGGCCGTCCATCGTCGTGTTGCCGTTCACCAACCTGAGCGACGATGCCGGGCAAGACTACTTCGCCGACGGCATGGTCGAGGAGATCATCACCGAGTTGTCTCGTTTCCGGCGACTTTTCGTGATCGCGCGCAACACGGCTTTCACTTACAAGGGCAAGAACTTCGAAGTACGGCGCGTGGCCCAGGAGTTGGGGGTGCATTTCCTGTTGTCGGGCAGTGTGCGCAAATCCGGCCAGCGGGTGCGCGTCACTGCGCAGTTGGTGGACGGCTACAGCGGCCGCCAGTTGTGGGCCGAGCGCTACGAAGACGTCTTGAGCGATGTGTTTGAGCTTCAGGAACGTATCACCCGGCAGGTGGTGAGCACCATGGTGCCGGAGATAGAGGCCGAGGAGATGCGTGTGTCCCGGTACGGCAAGCGACGCTACTCCGAAGCGGACGACATGGCGTGGCGTGCCGCCAGGGCGATGAGCGACGCCATGTTTGGCGGCACGGCGGAGCGGTCGCTCGAGGCCATCGAGCTCGCGGCCCAGGCGATTGTCCAGGACCGCTCATGTGCCCTGGCGTGGCACGTTCTGGCGAATGCGCACTGCTGGCGCGTGTTCATGGCCTGGTCGCCAGACCGGTCACAGGAGCTGGCCGTTGCGCGGCATGCGGCCGACATGTTGCTGGCACTGGCACCCAACGACAGCCGCTCGTATTTCCAGCGCGGCATCGTTTGCGAGTTGTCCGGCGACGCGGGTGCTGGCAGCGCCGATCTGCGCCGCGCTCTGGAGCTCAATCCGAACGATGCCACGGTCCATTTCTATTTGTCTTTCATCGAGGCGGCCGAGGGCAACATCCAGCGCGCCAAAGACCTGGCCGTGCAGGCGTTGCGCATGAGCCCGAAGGACCGCTGGATCGGAACCGCCTATATGGCGCAGGCCGTCTGTGCGTTTGTCGAACGCGACTGGCAGGCCCTGCACGACTGGGCCGACCTGGCCATTCAGGCCCAGGCCACCCACCCGATGCGCCGCGTGCTGATGATCGCGTTTGCCGCCGAGGTGGGTGATGAGCCCCTGCTGCGCAAACACCTGGCCAGGCTCGACAGCGTGTCGCCCG
>JAYVRP010000590.1:0-1685 GCA_043776215.1 Rhodoferax sp.
TGATGGCAGTGCCGGGCACGGTGTCGGATGCCGACAGCGTGAGTTGCTGCCCGTCTTCGGCGAACTCCATGTTGCGCACCTGCTCGGTACCGACGAAATTCGGATTGAGGGCGTGCGTCACGGTGTGAATGACCTGCTGGTGGCCCGGCTCGCCACGGACCGCGTACGGCCCCGCGTACTGGAAATAACTCTCGAAAGCCGCCAGACGCTCCGCCTCGGGTGCGCTTCGCACGCTGTCGCTGGACAGGGGTCTGCGCCCGCTGCGCGCAATGCAGGCACTCATGTTGCCATCGATGGTGTAGACGATCATGCCGGTGGCTTGCGCACCAAAGGGCAGGGTGGGAGCACGGCCATCCCCATAGGTGATGTCCCAGCGCACCAAGTGCCAGGTGCCCAGCAAGGGGTTGTTGTTACTGCCTGCGGAGATACTCAAGACGATCAAGACGGGCTCCGATTGCTTTCTTAGTTGAACTTATCTTATGTCAACGTTTTCCGCTTGACAAGCGGGTAACTGCGGCTTTCACCCGACAATGTCGCCATGGCGTCACCCCCTTCGAACCTGTCCGGCCAACACCCTTTTGAAATCCTCACGCCAGACCGGGTGCTCGATGCCCTGCAGACCGTGGGTTTGCGCGGCGATGGGCGCCTGACGGCCCTGTCGTCGTACGAAAACCGGGTTTACCAAGTGCAACTTGAGGACGGCTCCTCCGTGGTCGCCAAGTTCTACCGGCCCGCGCGCTGGAGCGATGCGCAGATCACCGAAGAACACGCCTTCTCGCACGAACTCATGGCGGCGGAAGTGCCTGCCGTCGGGCCGCTGGTGCTGGGCGGAAGCAGCCTGCACCACTTTGACGGGTTCGCCTTCAGTGTGAGCCCGCGCCGTGGCGGCCGGCCACCCGAGCTCGACGACGCCGAAGTGCTGGAGTGGATCGGCCGATTCCTGGCGCGGATTCACGCGGTCGGAGCAGTGCGGCCATTTGCCGCCCGCCCGGCCTTGAATGTCCAGACGTTTGGCGTTGAATCGCGTGAGTGGTTGCTCACCAACGAACGGATTCCACTGGATGTGCAGTCGGCCTGGGAAAAGTTGTCGCAACAGGCCCTGGACGTGATTGCCACCTGTCCGAGTCTCGGAACCGATGGGCGGGACGGTGAGCGAGAGCCGATCCGGACCCTGCGCCTGCACGGCGATTGCCACCCCGGCAATATTTTGTGGACTCCGGTCGATGCGCCCGCTGTGGCCGGGCCGGGTCCGCATTTCGTCGATCTCGATGACGCACGCACCGGCCCGGCCGTGCAGGACCTCTGGATGCTGCTCAGTGGCGATCGCCAGCAACGCCAGCGCCAGCTCGGCGCATTGGTCGATGGTTACGAGCAGTTCCGGGAATTCGACCGCCGCGAGCTCGCCTTGATCGAACCGCTGCGCACGTTGCGACTGATCCACTACAGCGCCTGGCTCGCCCGGCGCTGGGACGATCCGATCTTTCCGATCAACTTCCCGTGGTTCGGCTCCAGCGACTACTGGAAAGGCCAGGTGCTGATGCTGGAGGAGCAGTTGGAGGCCATGCAGGAGGACCCGCTCGTCGTGTAAGTGTTTGCCGGGGCCCGGTTTTCTGACGGGCCCTGATGTGCGTCAACCTTTGTGCTGTCTGAATGCTTGACATTCGGCAGCATGAACAGAAGCGTTG
>JAYVRP010000591.1:0-1684 GCA_043776215.1 Rhodoferax sp.
CCCATGACCGATATGGTCAGTATGATCCAGCTTAGCACAAACTGGGCACCGGGGGGCCTGTTTGTCCACTCGTGCCGTGGCTTGTGCGCGGGCCACCCGTCCAGCCTCCTTGGCAGTGGATGTCATTGGCTCACCGCAGGCCTGCCGCACCCGATTTTCTTGATCGCTGACTTGCGCTGACGCAGCCCGTCCGTACGCTGTTCCGTGACCTGATCACGGTATCCTCCGCAAAATGATGGATGCGCCTGGTGAGCGCTTCAGGCAATCTCACGGCTTGTGGGAAACAATGCCGATGGTCCAGTAGACGACTGCAGGTAGGGGTCAGCGGTACAGGTGCCCATGGCTCGCCATTCGACGAAAGGGAACTGCCAATGCACTCATCTTCCATTTTGATACGGTGGAGCGTTGCCGCGTTGTGCGCTTTGCTTGTGCTGCTTCCGCGCCCCGCATGGCCCACAGCCTATGGGCAGTACGACGCCCGGCAGTTGCTCGGACCGGCCCCGGCCGCCGGGCAAAGCGCCACCTTCAATACAGCCTACCTGGACCGCATGCTGCAAGACATTGGCCAGCATGCGGCCAACTACCCACCGCGTTTCGATTCTCAAGCGGACCAGCAACGCGCGCAACGCGATGCGGCGTCACTGATCGGCATGTTGAATGCGGCCTTTGCCACCGACGCTCCACCCGGGTTGCGGCTGCGCATGGGTATGCTGGGCGCCTATGGGCACAACCTCGAGGTGCCCAACGCCGCGCCTTTTGCGCAGACACATTTCTCGATACTGCTCGCCACACGACCGGACGACCCGGCAGGCAACTACCACTTCGGGCAATTCCTGGCGGGCACCGGCCGCAGCAAGGAGGCCCTGCCCTACCTGACCAAGGCCAGGGACAAAGGAGTGATCCCAGCGTTCTATGCATTGGGCATGACGCACCTGATGCTGGGCGACAAGCCCAAAGCACTGGCGATGTTGACGGAATACCAACGCGCCGAACCTTCGGACCAGAATGTGGGCAAGCTGATTCCGGGGATTCGGGAGGGGAAGGTGGAAGTTAAACGGGATGGGGGGAAGTGAATGAGGCTGAAGCCTACTAGCTATGGGATGGACATGCTGCTGGTTATTTGCAGGGTGGCACACCCGACCGCAAAGTCCTTCTCGATGATCAAAAAAAATTGGAAACACGAAATTCTTCTCTTTTAACCAGCCTATATGAACATTCTGCAGAGCCTAAAGATGGCAATACCAATCATTGCGTTTCAATTTCGCATTCGCTTAATACTTTTGTTGATAATGTTTTTCCAATCCGCGCATTCAATTGCTGGAATGGGAGAGGGAATTTATTACAAACAACGTCTCGAGATAGTTGAAAAAATTAAAACTATTTTAATGACGGACAAAATATGCAAGTCAGAGGCTGAATGCACCACAAAAAAGATTGTATTTGCGGGGCCCAAAGCCTCGGGAGTAGTCATTCAGCTATACGAACCGATTGGAAAGGTCAGTTTGCCAAAGATTTTGTATGAATGTTCGAACTATTTTGTGAACTCAAATATGAAAATGAATATCGATATCGAAATATTTGACGTAACCAAGGAAGAGGAGCTGAATCAACCAATTTGGAAATTTGTAAGACCTGGTGCTGTCATTCATTTTATTGGGAAAAAATAATGTATTCCGTTGAAGTC
>JAYVRP010000592.1:0-5360 GCA_043776215.1 Rhodoferax sp.
CCGGGGTGGGCCTCCCCCTTTGCGCTGATCAGCGCCAGATCAGCGCAAGGCCGCCCCGGCGCCAAAGTCGGGGCCGGCTCAACCGGTGTTGCGCAGCCCCGCTGCCACGCCGTTGATCGACAGGTGGATGCCGCGCTGCAGCCGCTCATTGGCCGGGTCACCTTCTTTGCGGCTGCGGTAGCGCCGCATCAGTTCCACCTGCAGGTGGTTCAACGGGTCGAGGTAGGGGAAGCGGTGCTCGATGGAACGCGCGAGCGACGGATTCGAGGCCAGCCGGCTCTTCTCGCCGGTGATCAGCGAGAGCGCATCGAACGTGCGCTGCCATTCGGCCTTGATGAGCGCGAAGATGCGCTTGCCCAGCTTCTTGTCTTCGACCAGTTCGACGTAGCGCGACGCGATTGCCAGATCGCTCTTGGCCATCACCATGTCGAGGTTCGACAGCAGCGTGCGAAAGAACGGCCACTGCTTGTGCATCTTCTGCAGCAGCGCGAGGCGCTCCTTGCGTGGAGGGCCTTCCTTGCCGAGGAACGACTCGATCGCCGAGCCGAAGCCGCACCAGCCCGGCAGCGAGACGCGGCTCTGGCCCCAGCTGAACGACCACGGAATCGCACGCAAATCCTCGATCGCGCGCGTCGCCTTGCGTGATGCCGGCCGCGATCCGATGTTGAGTTCGGCGATCTCGCGGATCGGTGTCGCACCAAAGAAGTACTCGGTGAAACCGGGGGTCTCGTATACCAGTGCGCGGTAGGCGGCCATGCTGGTCAATGACAGGCTCGCGGCCGCGCGCAGGAAGTCAGCGGTGGCAGGCTTGGTGGATGGCAGGAGCGTCGCTTCGAGTGTGGCTGCCACCAGCGTTTCCAGGTTGCGCCGCCCGATTTCCGGGTTGGCGTACTTGGAGCCGATCACCTCGCCCTGTTCGGTCAGCCGGATCTGGCCCCGCACAGTGCCGGGAGGTTGCGCCAGGATGGCCTGGTAACTCGGGCCTCCACCACGCCCCACTGTGCCACCCCTGCCGTGGAACATGCGCAATTTGATGGCGGCAGCACCCGGTCCCTGGCGGGCCATGTTGTCGAACAGTCCCACCAAGGCGATTTCGGCCTGGTACAGCTCCCAGTTGCTGGTGAATATGCCACCGTCCTTGTTGCTGTCGGAGTACCCGAGCATCACGTCCTGCTCGGCGCCGCTGCGCTGCACCATGGCACGGATCCCCGGCAGTGCGTAGAACTCGCGCATGATGGCGGGCGCGTTGCGCAGGTCCTCGATCGTTTCAAACAATGGCACGACGATCAGCTGGGCATGCGCTGCGGCGTCCAGCGTGCCCTGCATCAGACCGACTTCCTTTTGCAACAGCAGCACTTCCAGCAGGTCACTGACGGTTTCGGTGTGGCTGATGATGTAGTGCCGTATCGATTGCTGCCCGTAGCGATCAATCATGCCGCGCGCGGTCTCGAAGATGTCGAGTTCCGATTGGGCCAGGCTGGAATACGGGTGGTCTCTGACCTGCAAGGTCCGGGCGTCGCTCAAAAGGCGCAGCAGCAGGGCACGCCGCTCCCGTTCGTCCAGCGACGCGTACGCGGTTTCGATGCGCGCCGTGGCCAGCAGTTCTGCCACCACCTCCTCATGTTTGTCCGAACTCTGGCGCAGGTCCACGGTTGCCAGGTGAAAGCCGAACACCTCCACCGCCCGCACCAGCGGATGCAGGCGCGGCGTGGCCAGTGCGGCTCCGAAATGCGAGCGCAGCGACGCCTCGATGGTGCGCAGGTCATCCGCGAAATCCTCGGCTTGGCGGTAGGGGTTTTGCGGCGCAATGGCATGGCGCGCGGCGTCACCTCCGGCCAGTTCCTTGAGCGTGGCCGCCAGTCGCGCGTAAATACCGGTCAGAGCGCGGCGGTAGGGCTCGTCCTGCCGGTGCTCATTGGAGTCGGGTGAACGCTCGGCCAGGGCACGCATGTCGGGCGAACAATCCACCAGCATGGCGGACATGGACAACTCGCCCCCCAGGTAGTGCACTTCCGTCAGGTAATGGCGCAGCGCCACTTCGGACTGCCTGCGCAATGCATAGGCCAATGTCTGCGCACTGACATTGGCATTGCCGTCCCGGTCACCGCCAATCCATTGGCCCATGCGCAGGAAGCTGGCAATGTGGCCTGCGTCGAGTTCGCGCTCCAGCTGGGCGTAAACCTTGGGGATCTCGCGCAGGAAAGTGGATTCGTAATAGCTGAGGGAGTTTTCCACTTCATCAGCCACGGTGAGTTTCGTGAAACGCAGCAGCCGTGTCTGCCATAGCTGCATCACGCGGGACCGGATGAGTGCCTCGTTGGCTGCCAATTCGCGTGGGGTCAGCGCGTCCTTGCGCGTGGATCCGGCCAGCGCCCGCAGCCGGATGTCGTCCCGTGCGGCGAGCAACTGCGCAATGGCGCGCTCCGCGTCCAGAATGCTCTTGCGTTGAACTTCCGTCGGGTGGGCCGTCAACACCGGCGACACGCAACTGTCGGCCAGCGTCGCCACGACCGTGGCCGGCGCGATACCCGCCCAGCGAAGGCGCGACAGGGCGACATCGATGCTGCCCTCTTGCGTGTCGCCGGCACGCTCGTGAATGGCCCTCCGACGAATGTGGTGCCGGTCTTCAGCCAGGTTGGCGAGGTGACTGAAATAGGTGAAGGCGCGTATGACGCTGACCGTCTGGTCGCCGCTCAGCGCGCTGAGCAGCTTCTTGAGCGCATGGTCGGCGTCGGTGTCTGCGTGACGACGAAATGCCACCGACAATTTGCGGATCTGCTCGATCAGTTCGAACGCTGTGTCGCCATCCTGGTCCCGGATCACATCACCCAGCAGGCGACCCAGCAAGCGGATGTCCTCCACCAGGGGGCGCTCGTTCTCACGCGTCTTCTGGGGGCTCTCGGCAGGGGGGCTGGTTGTCATGAAAATGGCCTGCGCACAGAGCCTGGTCAGGGAAGGGCCCATGCTAGCATCCCGAACATCCCAACCGATTACCAACAGGTTACCGAAGTGAACTTGCCCGTTCGTCTCCCACTTGTGATTGCCACGAGGGAAAGCCGCCTCGCACTCTGGCAGGCACACCACGTCAAGGCCATGCTCGAAAAGATGGGCCATGCGGTGACGTTATTGGGGATGACCACCAAGGGTGACCAGATTCTTGACCGGTCCCTGAGCAAGGTCGGTGGCAAAGGACTGTTCGTCAAGGAGCTTGAGCTCGCACTGGAAGATGGCCGTGCCGATCTTGCCGTGCACTCGCTCAAGGACGTTCCAATGGAGCTGCCGGGCGGTTTTGAGCTGGCCTGCGTGATGCAGCGCGAGGATCCGCGTGATGCGCTCGTGTCGAGCCGGTTTGCCAGCCTGCAAGATCTCCCTCTGCGCGCAGTCGTCGGAACCTCCAGTCTGCGCCGGGTGGTGTTGTTGCGCGACTGTTTCGCGCGACTGGGCCGCACAGACATCCGGATCGATCCCTTGCGCGGCAATGTTGACACCCGCTTGCGCAAGCTGGACGAGGGGCATTACGACGCGATCGTGCTGGCGGCAGCCGGACTCAAGCGGCTGGGACTGGAGCCACGCATTCGTCTGGCGTTCGAGCCGGACCAGATGCTGCCGGCCGCCGGTCAGGGTGCCTTGGGCATCGAGGTGCGCGCCGACCGTCAAGACCTCTTGCAGGTCTTGGCGTCGCTGGCACATACCCCGACCTGGCTGGCCGTGACAGCCGAAAGGACAGTCAGCCAGTCCATGGGCGGAAGCTGCTCGATGCCCTTGGCGGCCCATGCCGTCTGGCGCGAGGATGTCTTGCAGCTGGAGGCTGCCTGGGGCGAAGTGGATGATGCGCCCGAGGCGCTCGCCACCGCGCCGCTGGTGCGCAGTTCGGAAACGCGGCGTGTGTCGACACTGGAGCAGGCACGGTCGCTCGGACAGGCGGTGGCGGAAAAGCTCTGCCTGGGCGGTGCGGTCCGGGCCACGTCCTGAGCGGCAATCCTTCCGGGCCGACCTGCTGCATGCGCGTCATCGTGACCCGGCCAGAACCGGAATGTGGGCACTGGGTCCGCGCGCTGGTGCAATACGGGCTGAAAGCCTGCGCCTTGCCGCTGATCCGGATCGAGCCCGCTGCCAACACCGCCCCGGTACTTGCCGCTTGGCACGCGCATCGTGCGTATGCGGCAGTGATGTTCGTCAGCAGCCCAGCGGTCGACTTCTTTTTTGCGCTGCGGCCTGTTGGCGACCCGCTGCTGGAACTGGCCGATGGCACGCCGATGCGCCTGTGGGCGACGGGTCCCGGCACCGTCGCGGCCTTGCTGCGCCAGGGGGTTGACGTCGCACGCGTGGACGCGCCGCCCGCCGACGGTGCCCAGTTCGATTCAGAGGCGTTGTGGCAGGTTGTGGCTACTTGTGTGGGACCGGGCGACAGGGTGTTGATCGTGCGGGGTGACGACGACCTGGCCCATCCGGCTGCTGGCGGCGCCGGTGATGTCCCTGGGGCGGGGCGGGAGTGGCTGGCCCTCACGCTGGAGAGTGCGGGGGTCCAGGTGGATTTCGTGGTGGCCTATGAACGTGTCACGCCACGCTGGAATGCGCAGCAGGAGCGAGTGGCGCGAACCGCCGCGCTGGACGGTTCGGTCTGGCTCTTCACAAGTTCCCAGGCGATTGCCAACCTCGGCCTATGTCTGCCGGGCCAGGCATGGGAGAAGGCGCGTGCATTAGCCACTCACCCGCGCATTGCGCAGGCGGCACGAAGCGCGGGTTTTGGTGTTGTATGGCAGTCACGGCCGCGTGTTGCCGATGTGGTGGCGTCGATAGAATCGAACAAATGAACGCAGCTCCGCCCGACCTGAGTGTGCCTGTCTCCGGCGAGGGTAGCGGCGATGTCGATGTTCCGTTGGTAGTGGCGTCAGCGGCACCGGCGCCAGTACGGGTATCACCCTGGACCTGGATCGCGCTCGTGCTTTCCTTGCTCGCGCTGGTGTCGAGCGCCATGTTGTGGCAGCGCATGGCGTCAACCCGTGAGCAACTCGCCCGTCAAAGTGCTGAATCGGGTGTGCAGTCGGTGGATGCCCGGGCCATCGCGCGACAAGCGCAGGAGTTGAGCCGCGACACGGCAGCCCGATTGGCTGTGTCCGAGGCCAAGCTCGCAGAGGTCGCACTGCAGCGCAACCAGGTCGAAGACCTGATCCAGAGCCTGTCGCGCTCGCGCGATGAAAACCTGGTGGTGGACATCGAATCGGCCGTCCGTCTGGCCCAACAGCAAGCCCAATTGACCGGAAGCGTGGAACCCCTGGTTGCCGCGCTGCGTAGCGCCGAGCAGCGTGTGAATCGTGCCGCCCAACCGCGCCTGGCCCAGTTGCAACGCGCGATAGCCC
>JAYVRP010000593.1:0-5355 GCA_043776215.1 Rhodoferax sp.
ACCCCATGATGCACTCCGACACCCACGGCGCCCGGCTGCTGATCGTCGACGACGACCCCCTGATGCGCGGCATGGCCGCCACGACCCTGCGCCACGCCGGCTTCGCGGTCAACGAGGCCGAAGGTGGAACGCAGGCGCTGGCGCTTTTCGCGGCCCACCGGTTCGAACTGGTCCTGCTCGACGTGATGATGCCCGACCTGGACGGCTACGAAGTCTGCGCGCGCGTGCGCCAGTTGCCACAGGGCGTGCGGGTGCCGATCCTGATGCTGACCGGCCTGAACGACACGAAATCCATCGAACTGGCCTACCAGGCAGGGGCCACAGACTTCATCGCCAAACCGATCAACTGGACTTTGCTGTCGCACCGTGTAAGGTATTCGCTGCGTGCCAGCTCGGCCATCGAATCGGCCATCCGCAGCAGCGAACGGCTGCAGCGTGCACAACGCATCGCCGACATGGGCAGTTGGGAGATCGTCCAGGAAGGCCGCAAATTCAATTGCTCGCCGGAGATGGCGCGCTTGTTCCGGGCATCGGGAGAGACGATGAACCTTGCGTCGGCAGACGCCTTTCTGGAGCGCGTTTGCGATGCCGACCGCGAGCGCGTGCAGGCGGCGCGCACCGCTGCGCAGGACCAGGGCCTGCCCTACCAGATGACCTTCACGGTCGAGCGTTTTGACGGGCAGCACCGTACCGTGTTTGAACAGGCAGTGGCCCTGACCGACGCGTCGGGCCGGCAACTCGCTGTGGAGGGCATCACGCAGGACGTCACCGAGCGCATCGAGGCCGCCGAAAGCATCAGCCGCCTGGCGCATTACGACGTGCTGACCGGCCTGCCGAACCGCCAGTTTTTCGGCGAACTCGCCGGTCCCGCGCTGGAGCGCTCACGCCGGTTGGGCACGGCCTGCGCGTTGCTGCACCTGGATGTGGACCACTTCAAGAGTGTCAACGACGCGCTCGGGCATGCCGACGGAGATGGCGTCCTGCTGACCATCTCGGAACGTCTTCAAACTGCGATCAGGGCTTCCGATCTGGGCCTGATGGGTCGCATGGCCACCGAGTCGGTATTCGGGCGTGTGGGCGCCAACGCCTTCACTGTGCTGCTGGTGGACCTGGGACAGGACCAGGAGGCGGGCGTGGTCGCCGACCGCCTGCTGAGGGTGGTCTCGCAGCCGCTCTCGGTGCGCGGCAGCGAGCTGGTCCTGAGCGCGAGCATCGGAGTGGCGCTGTTTCCTCGCGACGCCATTGAAGTCACGGCGCTGACGCGCGGCGCGGAGCAGGCGCTGTACGCGGCCAAAGAGGCCGGGCGGGCCCGGTACCGGTTTTTTGACGAAACCATGAACGCCGTGGCGAGCGCCCGTCTGGCGCGCGAGGGAGACCTTCGGCGGGCGATTGCCGAAGGCCAGCTTCGCCTGTATTACCAGCCCAAGGTGAACGCGTCCAACGGCCGTATCGTGGGTGCCGAGGCGCTGGTGCGATGGATGCACCCGGAGCAGGGCCTGGTGTCGCCGGCCCATTTCGTTCCGCTGGCCGAAGAATCAGGCCTGATCCTGTCACTCACCGACTGGGTGCTGGAGACCGCCTGTGCCGACCTGCGCCGACGTGCCGATGCCGGCCTGCGCGACGTCCCGGTGTCGGTCAACCTGGCCAGCCCGAGTTTCGCCAACCACACATTGCCGGCCGACCTGTGCGCGCTGGTCGCGCGTCATGGGCTGGGCGCCGAATGCCTGGTGCTCGAAGTCACCGAGTCTTTGCTGATGGCCGATATCGAGCGGGTGATAGTGCGCCTGGACGCTTTGCGCGCCGTGGGGTTTGCCATCTCGCTAGACGACTTCGGCACCGGTTATTCATCACTGAGTTACCTCAAACGCTTCCCGATCAACGAGCTCAAGATTGATCGCACTTTCGTGACCGACGCATGGCGCGGTGGGCGCGATGGCGCGATCGCCGCGTCGATCATCGCGCTGGGACGCGAGTTCGGTCTGCGCGTGGTTGCGGAAGGCGTGGAAACCACTGAGCAGGCGACTTTCCTGCTCGACCACGGCTGCAATTTCCAGCAGGGTTACCTGTTTGCCCGGCCCATGCCGGGCGCGGAGTTCGACACGCTGCTGGCGAGCGGGCTGCCGATCAAGTTTCTGGTGTGACCCGCTCCGTCAGCTTGCCCGCACAGGCATCACGTGGACCAATTCCAGGTCGAGCCGCACCGTCAGTGTGGCGCCGACCACCACCGGGGCGCGCTGCGCTCCGGACAAAGTGAGCCGCAACACCGCGCCCGGTACGTCGGTCAGGGCCAGCGTGGCCAACGTGATTTCGCCCAGGTGACGCGCCTCTGCCACCTCCACGCCAAATTCCTCGGCAGTCTGCGGCGCATGGTCCAGCACGGTGACACCGTCTCCGGGCAGGATCCAGTGCACCCTTTGCCCCATGCTCAAGCGGCTCTTGTCACGCACCTTGAGCAACATCGGCGTCGCGGCGGCCGTGGCGGCTTCCTTTCCCCAGCGCAGCAGACCCCAACCCGGCTCCAAAGCCGGCCCGACCCAGACGCCCTCAAAGCGGTTGTGGATGCCGACCAGGTCCGCCACGCGTGTATTGCGCGGCGCGCGGTGAATCGCGGCAGGTGACCCTTGCTGCAGCACCCGCCCCGCATCCAGCACGACAAACCGGTCGGCCAGCAGGCGCGCTTCATGCAGGTCGTGGGTCACCAGCACAATGGGAATATCCAGGTCGCGCAGCATGTCGGCCAGCAGCCGGTACAGGCTTTGGCGGTTCATCTGGTCAACCGCCGAGAAAGGTTCATCCAGTAGCAGCACGGCCGGCTCGCGCGCCAGCGCCCGGGCCACCGCCACGCGCTGCTGCTCGCCGCCTGACAACGCCGCTGGCCGGCGTGCCTGCTGTGCGGCGCCCAGGCCCACATGGTCCAGCCAGCGGCAGGCTTCGGCGACACGCTGTTGGCGCGGCAAGTGCAGCAGCGGCAGCGCCACGTTGTCGATTGCACTCAGATGCGGCATCAGCGCGTAACTCTGGAATACCAGGCCCACGCGGCGTTGCTGGGGCGGCTGGAAAACGCCCTGGGCCGTGTCGCACCAGACGTCGTCACCTACCGCCACGCGCCCGGTCTGTGGGCGCGTCAGACCCGCCACGATGCGCAGCACGGCCGTCTTGCCGGCACCCGACGGACCCACCAGCGCCAGCAACTCGCCAGGTGCGCAGGCAAATGCACCGCGCAGCGTGATCGGCGTTTCCTGGTCGAACACCACTTCCAGTGACTGGCCCCCGGTGCCCTGGCTCATGGCCGCGCAGCCGCCCGAGCCGATGCCAGAAACGAGGCGGCCACGGCCGCCAGGGAGAACAGCAACAACACCAGCGCCATCAGGTCGGCGCCGGCAAAGTCGAAGGCCTGCACCCGGTCGTAGATGGCAATGGCAATGGTGCGTGTCTCGCCCGGAATATTGCCGCCGACCATCAGCACCACCCCGAACTCACCCAGCGTGTGGACGAACGTCAGCACCATCGCCGACAGGACTCCCGGCCAGGCCAGCGGCAATTCGACCCTTGCGAAGCACTGCCAGGGGCTGAGCCCGCTCACCGCAGCGGCCTCACCCAAGGCCCGGGGAACGGCCGCAAAGCCGCGCTGCATGGGCTGCACCATGAAGGGCACATTGAACACGACGGACGCGACCAGCAAACCCGCGAAATTGAAACTCAGGTGCAGGTGGAGCGTCTCGGCCGCCCAGCGCCCCAGCGCTGACGCCCCGCCCAGTGAGACCAGCAGGTAATACCCCAGAACCGTGGGCGGCAACACCAGCGGCAGCACCACCAGCGCTTCGATCCAGGCCTTGCCCGCATAGTCCGAATAGGCCAGCCAGCGCCCCAGCAGCAAGCCCAGGGGCAGCAGTAGCACCAGTGTCGCGCCGGCGAGTTGCAGCGACAGTGAAAAGGCCTGCCAATCCATCATCGACGGGCTCATTCGGACAGCACGGAAAAGCCGTGCCGCGCCAGGGTCTGCCGCGCCCCTGGCGTGGACAGGAAACGGTGGAACTCGCGCAGGGCTGGCGGCGCGTCCTTCAGCAATGCCATGCGCTGACGCAAGGGCTGGTGCATGGCGGCCGAGACGAGATCGAAGCTGCCGCGCGCGGCGATGGCAGGCGCCTTGGCCAGCGACAGCGCCACGATGCCGCCTTGCGCCGAACCGGACAACGCAAACTGCGCAGCCTGGGAGATGTTTTCACCCAGCACCAGATGCCGCTGAATGGCCGGCCACAGGCCCGCTGTTGTCAAGGCTTCCCGGGCGCGCGCGCCGTAAGGCGCATGGTCGGGATGGGCGATGGCGAACTTCTGCAGGCGCCCGTCCTTGAGCGCGGCTGCGAGGTCCGCCAGTGTGCCGTCTGCCTTCAAGGGCGAACCTGCCGGAACCAAAATGCCAATACGGCCTATCGCATACAGGTGGCCGCGGTCCAGCGTGCGGCCGGCATCCGCGAGGCGAAAAATCAGTGCCTCGTCGGCCGACAGGAACAACTGAAAGGGCGCGCCTTGCGAAATCTGGGAATAGAGGTTGCCCGAAGACCCGTAGACGACACGCGGGCGGCGTCCGCCGCTGCGCTCGAATTGCGTCAGCAGGTCGTCCAGCGCAAACTGGAGATCCGACGCGGCGGCGATGGTCGCAACCGGCTGGGCCATGGCTGCCGGAGGAAGCCCGGCACCCACGCCGACAGAAGCCAGAAAGCACAGAAAATGGAGTCGCCGGATCATGGAAAAGTATAGCCAATCACGGGGCCGCAGCGGCCTGCCGAAACATGCACAATGATCTTCTCGGCGGCCCATTTTGGTGCCTGCCATCCGGCGACGACGAGCACTTGACACCAGCAATCATCCTCATCCTGGCCTCCGGGCGCGGCGAACGTTTCACTGCCTCGGGAGGCACGGTGCACAAACTGCAGGCCCGCCTGGGTGACAAGACCGTGTTGCAACACACACTCGACGCTGCTCAGGAAAGTGGCCTGGCCTGGCACCTCGAAGATGCCGGCCACCCCGGCATGGGCGACTCCATCGCCGCTGCCGTGCGGGCCACGCCGCACGCGTCGGGTTGGCTGGTGCTGCCGGCAGACCTGCCGCTGGTGCGTCCGGACACCTTGCGCGCGGTGGCCGCGGCGCTGCAGCAGCACACGGTCGTGGTGCCGGAGTTCCGGGGGCGGCGCGGGCATCCGGTCGGTTTTTCGGCCTGCTGTGGTGCGGCACTGCAAGCTCTCTCGGGCACGCAGGGAGCCGTATCCGTGGTGCGGGCCCATACACCCTGTGTCCTGGCGGTGGACGACGCCGGCTGTGTCACCGATATCGACACCCTGGGCGACCTGCAGGCGG
>JAYVRP010000594.1:0-5354 GCA_043776215.1 Rhodoferax sp.
TGGCGCGCGCAGCGCGCTTCGTCAACTGACTCGTCGCGGCTGTTTGAACGGAGTGCGCAAAGCGCACGCAGTGAGTTCTGCGACGCACCCCCAGCGCGACAACGAAGTTGCGGCGGAGGCTAACAACTGCGCACAGCGCTTGTTATGCCGGAGCCAACACCACAGGGTAGTCGGCGCGTCCAGCGCCCGACCGCTCCAGTGTGAGCCCCCGCCGGCCACCGACTGCCGCGACGCGCGCACTCGGCTGACCAGCAAGGTGACCCCATGACCACCATGCGCATCAAGAGCCAGTGGTTCCGGCAAGGGGCCGCGAAAACGCCGCAGCAGACCGCCAGTGCCATGGCGTTCATCACCTGGCGCGTGGTGCAGAACATGCTCAAGCAGATGCGCTCGGCGCAGTTCGACATCGAGGTGGGGCCGCAGTACTTCGCATTCACACGCGAGGTGCTGGTGTTCATGATCCAGGTCCTCGACCGCATGGCGTTCGAGCGCATGGACGCGGCTGCGCGGGCCGAATTCATCGGGGCGCTGGTCCGGCGATTGGCAGAGGTGTTGCAAGAGAACGAAGACGGCCTGCTGGGACTCCCGCCGGCTGGCGAGGCGAGCCACTTCGATACTTTCATCGACCTGACCAACATGCTGGCCGACCACTATGCCGATTTCGGGTTTGGGCCGGACGGACCGGACTTCGCTTTCGTGCGTTACCTGGGACACCGGATCGAAGCGCTGTTAGCGGAGAAAGACCGGCGCTGGGTGATCGAACAGGTCATGGCGGCGGAAGTCCCCGACGCGCTGCGGATCCTGCAGAGTTCGATGCGCGACGTGCTGTCCACCGAGCCGCGCGCACCGCGCAAGAACCGCGCGGCAACGAGCGGCGATTGAGAAGGCGCCGCATGACCACCAGCCCCTTCGACCTCGACCAGCCGGCTGCCTACCAGCGCTGGCGCGATGCCAAGCTCGCGGGCCAGCCCAACCAGTTGCACGACCTTGTAGTGGACGTGACCGATCCGCGCCGCCTGACCGGCGCCGAACGCACCGCGCTTCTGCAACGCTGCGCGAGGGCCAACATGGCGATCTACCGCAGTTCCCTGCACGATGAAGACAAGGGCATCCCGCTGAAACTGGCGGCGCAACTCGGGCTGCACCGGCCAGATGGCAACTGGCTGGCCGACGAAGATGGCATATCGAGGATCACGAAGGCCGACCCCGCAGGCCAGCGCCCCGCCTTCATCCCCTACACCGACCGTCCAATCCAGTGGCACACGGATGGTTATTACCTGCCTGCCTCCAGGCCGATCCGGGCCATGCTGCTGCATTGCGTGCGCAGCGCCAGCGCCGGCGGCGGGAACGGCCTGGTGGACCATGAAATGGCCTACATCGCGCTGCGTGACACCAGCCCCGATGGGGTACGCGCCCTGATGGCGCCCGACGCCATGACGATCCCCGAGCGCATGGATGAGGACGGGGTTGCGCGCGCGACCCAGGCCGGGCCGGTGTTCTCGGTCGATCCGCAGGATGGTGCGCTGCACATGCGCTACACGGCTCGCACCCGCAGCGTGGTGTGGAAGGATGATGACGCCACCGGCTCGGCCGTCGCGTTCCTGCGCCAATTGCTTGCCTCCGACAAGCCCTGGGTGCTGCGCGCCAGGCTGGAGCCTGGCATGGGACTGGTGTGCAACAACGTGCTGCATGAGCGCTCGGGTTTTGTCGATGACCCCACGCAGCCCCGGCTCTTGTACCGGGCCCGGTATCTGGACCGCATCCGCGCGCCAGGGCCGCACTGACATACACCGACATGTCGCAACAAGTCAGCATTTGGCGCGCCGCTCAGTTGGTCGGGGTGGCGCGCGGCGTATTGCAGCAGCAGGTGCGCAGCGGCGCCCTGGCAGTGAATGACGGGATGGTTTCCACCGACACCTTGTTGCGGCTCTACCCGGACGCCCGGCTGGAGGAGTCGGGTCTGCTCGAACGCGTGGCGCAGATCCGCGACGAGGCCTTCGGCAAACGCGTCCGGGAGCGCCTCCTGCCCAGCCAGGAAGTCCTGGCGCAAAGGCTGTTTGCGCAAAGCCAGGAGCTGGCCGATGTGCGGCGCCACCTGCAGCGTTACCACGCCCTCGTGATAGCCATGCAAAAGCGCATTCGGGAACAGGCCGCATACGCCCGTGGCGACAGCGCCTGGCAGGAACTGGAACAACAGGTCACCCAGGGGCTGGCACGGGTGCTGGCCACGGAGTCGGTCGACATGCTGGAGGTACTCGACGATATGCTCAAGGTCATGACGGCACAGGTCACGCTGCGGCCCAGCGGACACCAGTTTTCTGTGGAGGGCCATGCGAGCCTGCTGCAGTCCGGTCTGCAGGCCGGGCTCAATCTCAATTACGGTTGCGGCAATGGCAGTTGCGGCATGTGCAAGGTGCGCGTAATCTCCGGCCAGGTGGTGAAAACCGCCCCCTTCGCCTACCCCCTGTCGGAAGCTGAAAAGGCCCTGGGCTACACACTCATGTGCTGCCATTCGGCGGCCAGCAGCGAGCTCACGCTGGAGATGCTGGAAGCCAGCGGGCCGCAGGACATTGCCCGGCAGCACATCGTGTCCAAGGTGCGTGCGGTGTCGGCGTTGGCACCTGACACCTGGCTGCTGCATCTTCAGACACCACGCACCCATCGCCTGCGCTTTCTGGCCGGCCAGTCGGTGGACCTCGGATGGGCGGCGCCGGGTCAGCATGACGTGTCGGGCACCTACCCGGTGGCGAGTTGCCCTTGCGACGACCGGAACCTGCACTTCTTTGTTGCACGTGGCGATTCCGATGGGCTGAGTCGCCCCCTGTTTGCCGGCGACATCCAGCCTGGCGCCACCGTCACCGTGCACGGCCCGAGCGGTGACTTCGTGTTGGCCAAGGGCAACCGTCCCCTGGTGTTCGCGGCCTGTGATACCGGTTTTGCGCCCGTCAAGAGCCTGATCGAACACGCACTGGCGCTGGACGAGGCGCCCTCCCTGTCGCTGTTCTGGCTCGCCACGCGCAGCGACGGGCACTTCCAGAGCAAGCAGTGCCGCGCCTGGTCGGCCGCGCTGGACCAGTTCGAATACGAGCTGGTGTCGCGCGCGGACCCGGTCGAAGGCGCGCGGGAGATCGCCCAGGCCATGCGCGCCGACCTGTTCGACATCGACTGCGATTTCTACCTGGCCGGGCCGCAGGGATTCGTGCGCACGCTGCACCAGGAGTTGTGCGCCGCCGGTGTGTCGGCGGCGCAGATTGCCAGCCTGGAGTTGTGATGCAGCCAGGCCCGGTTTCCAACGAGTCCGCCGTCGCAGACTGCGCCGGCGGCGAATCCTTCGCGCTGATGGTGCTGGGACACAGCATGGCGCCGGAATTCAACGAGGGGGAAATCATCATCATCGAGCCCGAGGGTCTGGCCACGCATGGCAGTTATGTGCTGGCCTGGCACCAGGAGGCCTGGACGTTTCGCCAGTTGCTGCGCACACCCGAAAGCTGGTGGCTGCACGCGCTGAATCCGGCCTTTCCCGACCAGTCGCTGCACGACCTGTCGGCGGTTCGCGGCGTCATCATCCAGAAGGCCTTGCCCGGCAGGCGAAGGGCTTCCAAACGTTATGTCTGATGCCGCACACGCGCCGCGGGCGGTTTCGTCAGCGTTGTTGCCATTTCATTGCGGCCACCGCGCCACCCACGATGCCGGCCAGCGCGATGAACGACCCGATGGCCAGCGTAGAGATACCTGTCAGGCCCTGCCCGACCGTGCACCCCATCGCCGTGACGCCGCCAAAACCCATCAACACCGCGCCGATCAACTGGGTGCGAAGGTCGTCCAGCGACGCAAAACCCTCCCAGCGAAACTGCCGTGTGCTGACGGCATAAACGAAGGATCCGAGCACCACACCGATCACGCTGGCAATTCCGAAGCTGGCATGCAGGGCCTTGTCGGTCCACAACATCAGCAACTCCAGGGTGTACGCCACTGGCGCCACGAAACTCAGGGACTCCAGTGTTCGCGTGTTGGTGGCGAAATACACCGTCTCCAGTGTGTCGGGGTTTTCACCGTACCCGATGTGCCCGGTCAGGTACCAGCCTGCAACAATCAGCAATCCAAGTGTGACGGCGCCGGTGACCTGCGCCAGGTTGCCGCGAAAGCGGCGATCCTTGAAGACGAACCCCAGCAGACCAAGCCCGAACACCGCCACCAGGACCAGCAGGCTGGTTCCTTCGGACAGGCCGGATATTCTGGCCACCAGGGCAGAGAGCCCCTGCGACTTCAAGCCAAACGCCGTGAGATCGATCACCACCGGATCGAGGTAACTGACCCGCCACTGGCCGAACAGGCCGCGCAGTGTCATGTAGGAGGAAATCCCGAGAAACACCAGCACCACCAGGGAGCGCACACTGCCAGCACCCATTCGCACCAGGTTCTTGTTGGCACATCCGGCTGCAATCGTCATGCCGACACCGAACAAGCCGCCACCCAGCAACAGGGACAACCAGGGCACCGTCGCGCGCTGGTAGACCGACTTCGACAGATCCACCAGACCCGCGTAACCCAGCAGGTTGGCACCCACGATGGCCACGGCCATGGCCAGCAACCACATGCGGACGCGGCCCCAATGGTCCATGTTGACCACGTCGGAGATCGCCCCCATGGTGCAGAAGTTGGTCTTGTTGGCAATCGCCCCAAAAATGAAGGCCAGGCCGAAACCGCCCCACAGAACCGATGCCGCCAAACTCACGGGAAATCCCTTTCAAATAAAGAGGCAGACGTCCGATTCGCCAGCGAATTTCATGAAGGTTGCCGCCCCGCCGAATTCTATGTCCTTGATGAATTCGCTGGTCTTGAAATCGAACAGATCCACAGTCATCTGGCAGGCCACGAACTTCACATCCGACTCGACGCAGATGTCGCGCAGTTCCTGCAGCGAGGCCACGCCCTTGGACTTCATCTTGTTCTTCATCATCATGGTGGCCATCGACTCCATGCCCGGCAACATCTGCACCATCACCGGCATGGGAACGGGCATCGGCATGGCGGGATTGGCCAGCGGGCTGATCTTGATGTCGCCCAGATCATGGCGCAGCAACTGCAGGCCATAAAAGGTGAAGAATATCTGCACCTCCCACCCGAGTGCCGCGGCGGTGGAGGCCAGGATGAACGGCGGATAAGCCATGTCCAGCGTGCCCTTGGTGGCGATGAGCGCCATTTTCTTGATTGCCATGCGTGTGCTCCTGATCGGCCTGCCGGACTGCGTCAGGCCTTCCTGAGATAGAAAACGAACTTGCTGTTTTCGCTGGTTTGCTCCAGCAGGGCATTGCCGGTCTGCTCGGCAAATGCGGCCATGTCGCACACCGACC
>JAYVRP010000595.1:0-1680 GCA_043776215.1 Rhodoferax sp.
TCACCGTATCGTCCAGGCTTCGTCGCGCGCGCGACCTTCAGCGCCGTGAGCCTTTCAATTCCACCAGCCATTGAAACCTCCGTGTTGTCGTCAAAAGGCAGACAGGTACTTCCCTGCCAACTTATGAAAACATCCGAAAGGCCGGATGCAACCCCCGCTGCGGCATCGATGACGGGAGGGCTGCTGACAATGCAGCGGTGCCAAACCAGCTCTGTCCCGTCTTTGCTTCGATGCGCCGAGAAGTGATTCGGGGCGAAGTCGCTGGACGCAGGCTTGAACCCGTTGTTCGGGCGGTCAAGGTCGCATGCTGAGGTGACCCGCCCAAGTTCCCCAGCAAGAGAGACGCCAAAGGGTGTGGCGTTTCGTCATTGGCCGGCACGGCGGGATCTACCTGCCACGGCGATCCGGGCAGATCGTGTGATAGGCGCAGGTTCCGCATACCTTGGCTGAAGCCGCAGGCCGTGGGCTGATCAGCCCGGCCACGATAGCCGCACGTCTCCGGACCAACGCGACCACCGCCTCCTCCGAAATCAGTTGAACGCGATGCGCTTCACGCACGCCGTCTGGCGTCTGGACGATGACATACCCATGGTTGGCAACGACTTGCCGCGTCGTGCGTTCGAGTGCAAGTTTCTGCGCCGACAGCTGGATTTCGTCCGACGCAAAAGTGCGGCTGACGGCGCGAGTTTTCAGTTCCACCAGCACGACCAGACCAGACCGCTTCCGGTAGGCTCGATCGAGCTTGGTCGAGAGCCGCACGGGCTCCGTCACGTCGAATCGCTTCTCCATGTAGATCAGTTCTGCATCCATCAAGTCCAGCGGTCGACCGGCTCTCTCCGCACGATCAGCCAGCGCCACGCGTCGACACCACAACACCGCAGCCGTTCCAAGTGCAAACGCGAGCGTTATCAATGCCCATGCGGCGCAACTTGTCGCCGTCATGGCCCCTCTCCTGGCGGCCGAAGGCGGTCAGCAGTGCCAACAAACAACTTCGACAGAGTCCAGGCCAGCCGGGAACAGATGTCCAAGACCCAACGACCCCACGAGGTCTGCGAGATCCAGCGTCGGCGTCGCCCTGATGCCTCTCTTGCGGCCAGCCCATCAAGATGAAACCGCGCGTGCGCATCCAGACCGCGCCGCATGGCCCTCTGCTGCGCCGTCGTGCGCCAATGTCCATGACACTGTGCCAGCAACACCCGCCGCTCGCAAACCCCCATCTCTGCCAGCTCGGACGCGCTGACCGCGTCCCGCGGCCGGGGAAGGTGCTTCCTGTCCACGATCTACGCCTCCTCCCCGACGAGCGGGACCTCAAAAACCTGGTTGGTGTGGCGTGCCACCGAGGGACTCACGATTGATTCGCTGGGTGCGCGAGTTGCCGCGACCATCGCCGAGATGCCTTGCGCAGCCATCCAATGCTGCGCCAGCAGCCCCTCGTGCGCCAGGAAACGCAGCCGGTTCACGCGCTTCGTCCCCTTGTTGAACCGGATCAGATCGTCATACAGGCGCGGGTTGTCGTCGCGGGTCATCTCGAACAAAAGCCGCACCGGCTCGTCGTTCGGTCGGGTTTTCGTCGTCATGCGACCTCTCCTTCGCCCGAAACAGCGCGAGCTGGTCGCCCGGCAGTTGCCAACACCGTGTGAGCGTAGTTCGTGCCGCCGATCTGGTAGCCCCGGACGTTCG
>JAYVRP010000596.1:0-1680 GCA_043776215.1 Rhodoferax sp.
ACGAGGTCTCGGGCCGTTCCTGGGCGGGCGAGATCACCGACTGGGTCCACAGCACGCGTGAACTGCCGCTCAAGCCCCTGCTGGAGGCCCGCGGTGTCAAGGTGGTCGAGGATCCTGCACAGACGGCGCAAGCACTGGGCCTGCGGGTACTGGAGAACGGCGGCATCCAGATCAAGACCGTGTTGCGCGGTGGAGCCGCCGAACTGGCCGGTTTCGCCGCTGGCGACGAATGGCTCGGCATCGAGTGTGGTCGTGGCCCGGCAGCCTCATCCTGGCGCATCCTGCGCTTGGACGAGTTGGCCCAATATGCGGCTCCTGGCAGTTCGATCACGGCACTGGTGGCCCGTGATCGCCGGGTCTTGCGCTTGCCTCTGGTTTTGCCCCGTGCGGTGACCAGTTGGCGCCTGGCCAGCCGTGACAGTCAGCTTGTAGGGGCCTGGTTGTCGGGCTGATCGTGCGAGTCAAGCCGGTGGCAGGTTGGTCTCGATGGCTGCACCGAACGTCTCCGCCTGGGCGCGGCCACGGATATCGTTGACCACCGCGTAGGCGCGACGAATCGCCTCCACGAACTCCACCCGGTTGCGCGCAGCTTCGATGCGCAGGCACAAGGCGTCGGAGGTCGGACCCAATGTCTGCATCAGGCTGCGAGTGGCGAAAGCCTTGGCCTGGGCCAGGCTGACGGCCGGGCTACCGGTCGCGACCGTGGATGCTGGTACCACAACGCTGCCGGGTACGGGTTCGATGAACCCGGCAGCCTGGAGGTCAGTCAACATCTGCACGACATCGCCGAACCCGGCCGCCAGTGTGCCCAGAGCGCTTTGAGTCCGCTGCCCATCGACCAGGATCAGCAAAGAGCGCATACGCCCAACCAGCCCATGCGCGCGCGTCGCAATCGCCTCTTGCCCACGCGGGGTTTTGCGAAAGACGGTGGCTTCGCTCATGGAGATGGCAGAACGGATTTGCCAGATATCTGTGCGCTTTTTCCGCGCAACAGGGCCACTGTTTCGCCGCGCTGGTTGCTGACACACATGTCGTAAATGCCGTGCCGACCCTGCAGTGCTTGTTCTACAGCGTTGCAGGTAAGTACATCGCCGAGCTGTGCTGGCCGGAGAAACTCGATGTTGCCACCGGCCGCCACGGTCACGGCGTTGCGGCTGTTGCAGGCGAACGCAAAGGTCGAGTCAGCCAAGGTAAAAATCATGCCGCCGTGGCAGATGGCGTGGCCGTTGAGTTGCTCGGCGCGTACGGTCATCCGCATGGTGGCGCAACCCGGTGCGCAGGCGAGCAACTCCAGTTGCATGAATTCACGCGAGGCGCGGTCCGCCGCAAACATCGACGCACCGATGCGCCGGGCGGTCTCCACGGGGTCTGGTGCAGCGCTCATTGGCCGGTGAACACAGGAGGGCGCTTTTCCAGGAATGCGGTCACGCCCTCGATGTAGTCGTGTGTCTTGCCCATCGCGGACTGGGTCGCGCGTTCGACTTCGAGTTGTTGCTCCAGTGTGTGGTGGCCGGCTTCCCGCAACACGTGGCGCGTTGCGACCAATGCCTGGGTCGGCATGGTCGCCAGCCGTTGCGCCAGCGCAATGGCCGCGGCAAGGCAGTCGTCGGCCACCTCCCAGACCATGCCCCAGTCCCTGGCTTGCGTCGCAGACAGTTTGTCGCCCGTCAGCGCCAGCCC
>JAYVRP010000597.1:0-5350 GCA_043776215.1 Rhodoferax sp.
CCGCATTGGCGGGTGCCAGACGCCAGGGGCAGTGCGCAACTGCCGCAACGTGCCCGCGGTTGCGCGAAACGCTCCACACACGCGTCACACACCGCTTGCGCCGGCCAGGCGTGGCACACGGCACATTGGCTGGGCACGCGGCGCGACAGGCCGTGCAGCAACTGGCGGAACATGGAATCAATATACTCGCCGGGCTCTTGTGCCTGAACGATGTCTGCCGAACGCCCCCCTACCCTGGACCCTGTCGCTGCGGCTCGCTGGGGGCAACACCCGGTCGCTGCATCGCCGTGGTTGCACGAGGAGATCGCGCGTCGAATGGAGGAGCGGCTGCAGTGGATCAAGCAGGAGCCCCGCACCTGGGCCCATTGGGAACCAGTGCAGGGAGGCCTTGCGGTGCATGCGGCTTTGTCGAACAGGTACCGGGACGCACAATGTCTCGTCGTGGAGCCGGAGCCACGACGGGCCCGAACTGCCGGGCAAGTGTTACGCCCGCCGTGGTGGAGCCCGTCGCGCTGGCGTGGCCCGGCGTTGCGTTTCGAGATGCCCGGCGAATCTGCGGTGCAGATGGTGTGGTCCAACATGGCCTTGCACATGGCCGGTGACCCGCAGGCCCTGTTGTCGCAGTGGCACAAAATCCTGGCGCCTGACGGTTTCCTGATGTTTTCCTGCCTGGGCCCGGATACGCTGCGCACGCTACGCGAGGCCTGCCGGCGTGCCGGCTGGGAACCACCCGGGCATGAGTTTACCGATATGCACGATTGGGGGGACATGCTGGTCAACACCGGCTTTGCCGAGCCGGTCATGGACATGGAGCATGTCACGCTCACTTTTGACAATCCGACCCGCGCGCTGGAGGAGTTGCGTCAACTTGGGCGCAACCTGCATGTAGCGCGCTTTGGCGCACTACGCGGCCGGCGCTGGCACGCGGAATTGATGCAGGTGCTGGCGTCCGGCATGCCAGCCCAGCCGAAAGGCGTGGCGCTTGAATTTGAAGTCATCTACGGCCACGCGTTCAAGGCGCACCCGCGTCTGAAGGTCCAAAGCGAGACCAGTCTCTCGCTGGATGACATGCGGCATGCCTTGCGGCAGGGACGGCCTGCGCCAAGAGACGCAAGATAACGCCACAAGGGCGTTGCTGGAAGGCGACCACACAAGGCGACCACGAGGGTGTGTCGGCTACAATGCCGCGCAAGTGAATCAAGGGCATTTTCCCGGTGTTCTTGCCGTCCAAGCCATGGCCTGAACGGTAATGGGGTGGCATAACGCGTGACGAATCTTGTTTTCCGCTTTGCGACAGTGCAGGGCCAGAACATTCAATGGTTCTTGCGGCGCAACTGTTCGGTAACGCCTTACCAACTGGGGTGGCTTTACCTGTCACTGTGTACGGTCTCCCTGCTTATCGGGACGGTATTCTGGTTTCAGGGTGCCAAGCTGGTGTTGCCGTTTGCCTGGATCGAGGTGGTTGCCGTGGGTATCGCGTTTGCCGTGTACGCCCGCCATGCCACCGACGGCGAGACGATCCGCCTGGCCGGTGGGCAACTGGTGGTGGAACTGGAAAGCGGGGGCAAACTGGAGCGCGCCGAGTTTCGGCGCGACTGGGTACGGGTGGAGCCGGGTGCCGCAGACAGCTCGTTGATCGAGCTTTCCGCGCACGGCAAGAAGGTGCAGGTCGGCCGGTATATCCGCCCGGAATTGCGCTCCTTGCTCGCCAGCGAGATCAGGATGGCACTGCGCTCGACGTGAATGCATCAGCGGGTTGCGTGGACGTAACGTATTTGGCAATTTGAGGCAATGGAAAAGTGAACATGAAGAAGAGCATATTGGGCAAACTGGCTTCACCAATGCTTGTGGCCACCGCATGGGCTGGCTCGACGGCGCTGACTGCCGCACGAGCGGTGAACGACCTGCCGGGCGGGCCGGCGGTCAACCAACTCAATCTGCATCCAGCCGTTACCAAGATCGCGGAGAGCCAGGCCTGGTTGCATTGGTTCATGTTGATCGTCTGCACGGTGATTTTTGTCGGTGTGTTTGCCGTCATGTTCTATTCGATCTGGAAACACCGCAAGTCGGTCGGGCACAAGGCCGCAACCTTCCACGAGTCGGTGACGGTCGAAATCATCTGGACCATCATTCCTTTCATCATCGTGATCCTCATGGCCTTGCCGGCCACCAAGGTTATCGTGGCGATGAAAGACACAACCAACGCCGACCTCACCATCAAGGCCACGGGCATGCAGTGGAAATGGGGCTATGACTACCTCAAGGGCGAGGGGGAGGGCATCGGTTTCCTGTCGACCATCGACGCCGGTCATCGTGCCTTGTCTGACGCCGGAGGTCCCAAGGCCGGGCAAGTGATGGACAACTATTTGCTCAAGGTCGACAACCCGCTGGTTGTCCCTGTGGACAAAAAGGTTCGTATCATCACCACCGCCACCGATGTCATCCATGCGTTCATGGTGCCATCCTTTGGCATCAAGCAGGATGCCATTCCCGGTTTCGTCCGGGATACCTGGTTTCGTGCTGAAAAGGTGGGTGATTTTTACGGTCAGTGCGCCGAGTTGTGCGGCAAGGAGCACGCCTACATGCCGATCCACGTGAAGGTGTTGTCCTCGGAAGATTATTCCAAATGGGTCGGAGGCGAAAAGAAAAAGATGGCGGCCAAGGCGGATGATCCGGCCAAGGTCTGGACGTCCGAGGACATCATCAAGCGCGGCGAAAAGGTGTACGCCGCCAATTGTTCGGCATGCCACCAGCCCAACGGGAGGGGGGTCGGCCCGATCAAGCCACTCGACGGATCCGCCGTCGTGCTTAATGCTGACAAGACCAAGCAGATCGCGGTCCTGCTCAACGGTCAAAACAACGGCGCCATGCCGGCGTGGAAGACGCTCAGCGACACCGACATCGCCGCGGTGATCACATTCACCAAGAACAATTGGTCCAACAAGACGGGTCAGCTGGTGCAGCCGGCCGAAGTGTCGGTCGCTCGCAAGTGAGCATTGGCGCTCCGCCGGGACCGACAGATCTGACATTTTTCGCGTATTGAGAAGGAAGACAGGATGAGTGCAGTACTGGACCACCATGGTCATGGGCAGGACGACCACCACGACCACGCACCGACCGGATGGCGGCGCTGGGTATTTGCCACCAATCACAAGGACATCGGCACGCTGTACATGATGTTCAGCCTGACCATGCTGATGGTGGGGGGGGTGCTGGCATTGGTGATCCGTGCTGAGCTGTTCCAACCCGGCCTGCAACTCGTCAACCCCGAGTTGTTCAACCAGCTCACCACCATGCATGGCCTGATCATGGTGTTCGGCGCCATCATGCCGGGATTCGTCGGGTTCGCGAACTGGATGATTCCGTTGCAGATCGGTGCGGCTGATATGGCGTTTGCCCGGATGAACAACTTCAGCTTCTGGCTGTTGATTCCTGCCGGCCTGATGATCGTGGGTTCGTTTTTCATGCCCGGTGGCGCGCCCGCCGCCGGCTGGACCCTGTATGCGCCGCTGACCCTGCAGATGGGGCCGAGCATGGACGCCGGCATTTTCGCGCTGCACATCCTCGGCGCGAGTTCCATCATGGGGTCGATCAACATCATCGTGACCATCCTGAACATGCGCGCCCCTGGCATGACGCTCATGAAGATGCCGATGTTTGCCTGGACCTGGCTGATCACGGCTTACCTGCTGATCGCTGTCATGCCGGTGCTGGCAGGTGCCATCACCATGACGTTGACAGACCGGCATTTCGGTACCAGCTTCTTCAATCCGGCAGGTGGTGGTGACCCGGTGATGTACCAACACATCTTCTGGTTTTTCGGGCATCCCGAGGTGTACATCATGATCTTGCCGGCCTTCGGCATCATCAGCCAGATCGTGCCCGCGTTTTCCCGCAAGCGGCTGTTTGGGTATGCCTCGATGGTCTACGCGACCTCGAGCATCGCGATCCTGAGTTTCGTGGTGTGGGCCCACCATATGTTCACCACTGGTATGCCGGTGACGGGCCAGTTGTTCTTCATGTATTCCACGATGTTGATCGCTGTGCCGACGGCGGTGAAAATATTCAACTGGATTGCCACCATGTGGCGCGGATCGATGACCTTCGAGACGCCCATGCTGTTTTCGGTCGGTTTCATCTTCGTGTTCACGATGGGTGGGTTCACTGGTCTGATATTGGCCATGGCGCCCATCGACATCCAGCTGCAGGACACCTATTACGTGGTGGCGCACTTCCACTATGTGTTGGTGGCCGGCTCCTTGTATGCCATGTTTGCCGGTTTTTATTACTGGTGTCCGAAGTGGACCGGCGTCATGTACAGCGAAGCCCGCGGCAAGCTCCATTTCTGGTGGTCCCTGATCGCTTTCAACATCACCTTCTTCCCGATGCACTTCCTGGGCCTTGCAGGTATGCCGCGCCGCTATGCCGATTACCCGATGCAGTTCGCCGACTTCAACGCGGTCGCCAGTGTGGGGGCCTTTGCCTTTGGGTTGGCACAGGTCTACTTCATCTTCTGGATCGTGATTCCGGTCATGCGTGGCAAGGGTGAGAAAGCGTCCCAGAAACCATGGGACGGCGCAGAAGGGCTGGAGTGGGAAGTGGCATCACCCGCGCCATTCCACACGTTTGAGACTCCTCCCAAGCTCAACGCGGCTGCAAATCGCGTGATGGGTTAAGGCAATCTGCCTTGCGTTGCCGATGATGACTCCAGAACAAAAGAAGGCCAACCTGCGCCTGGCATGGATCCTGGCGTCGGTGGCCGTGGTTTTCTTTGCGGGATTCATGCTCAAGATGGTGGTCCTGGGTGCCTGACCAATGAACCGGCGTATTGCAAACATGACGATGGCGGGTAAATTGGTCGTCATTACCGTTGTGATGCTGGCGTTCGGGTATGCGCTGGGCCCGATCTACAACGCCATCTGCAAGATGACTGGCATCAACATCCTGGCCCTCGGTGAGCGTACCGTCAATGGCCAGGCGTCCGGCGGTGCGAGAAATACGCAGATCGATCTCAGCCGTACCATCACAGTGGAATTTGACGCCAATACACGCGGCCCCTGGGAGTTCAAACCGGCGCAACGTTCATTGCAGGTGCATCCGGGCGAACTGGCGACCGTGATGTACGAGTTCCAGAATGTGCAGAACCGCCGTATGGCGGCGCAGGCGATCCCGAGTTATGCACCGCAGCAGGCCAGCGCGCATTTCAACAAACTGCAGTGTTTCTGTTTCAACCAGTACACGCTGGAAGCTGGCGAAAAGAAGTCGTGGCCGGTGGTTTTCGTGATCGACCCGAAGTTGTCGCGCGATGTCACCACGATCACCCTGTCCTATACATTTTTCGAAGTGGGTG
>JAYVRP010000598.1:0-1678 GCA_043776215.1 Rhodoferax sp.
TCGACCAGCCCCTGTAGCCAGGACAACAAGTGCGGGCAGCGCTGCACCTCGTCCAGAATCGCCCCGGAGGTAAATCGGTTCAGAAATGCGCGTGGGTCGCGCTCGGCATAGGCGTGTTCATCCGGGTTTTCGAGGGAAACATAGGCCTTGTGGGGAAACACGGCCCGCGCCAGGGTTGTTTTCCCCGATTGGCGCGGACCCGTCACGGTGATCACCGGAAAACCCTTGGCCAGGCGCTGTGCGGTGGTGGTGGCTTCGCGCGGAATCATTTCTTACAAATCAGAAGTTTGACTTTCGATTTGTAATTCTATGCGAACCAGGACGGTTCGCCGCCTCATCCTGACCGGGCAACTACCGCATATGCGCCACGTAGTTTCGTAGCTCCAGCAGGGTGGACCGGGCATACCGGGGTTGACCGCTCGGCTTGTACGCGCAGACGATTACGTGCTTGCGTCCGTCCACGATGAGCCGGGCCATCAAGTCTGGCTCCCAATCGCCGGACGTGGCTTGGGCCTCGATGCTTTCTACCTGAATGATCGGGATAGTCTCAAGCAACTGACGCAGCACCTCACCGGCACGAGGCACTGCATTTTTCATTGAATCTGTATTTTTCTCAAGAGTGGCGAGTTCTCGCCCCTTGTTGCGCTACCGCCGCCTTGCTGCCATGAGCTTCGAGCCACTTGTCAGTGAGCCGATTCAGTTCGTTCAACTGTTCCTCTGAGTCGGACGGCGAGGCCATCACCTGTTCGATCCACCCGATCAGATGGTCCTCGATCAACTCTGGCGGGACATGCGGGTGGTCGGCGTGAATGCGATTGACGGACTGGTTGATTGTCAGTTTTTGCCCGTCCGCCCAGATGACTTTGCGCTTCCTGGCGTTGAGACTGGCTCCTTGCAGGATCGTCCAGACCGCATCCATCACTTCGTCGGACAGCGCATCTTTGGGCTCCTCCGCCCAGCCGATGGTGTGGTCGACGAAGCGGCTGTTGGTCAATCGATTCTTGTCCTGGTCTCTGCTCATCGCTTGAGCTTAGCACCAGGGCACTACGGCTGGCGCGCCAGCTTCAACTTCAGGCGGCTGGGGTTGCAGCACAGCGCAGCTCATCAACCCAGGGGTGCGCTCGCGGGCACTTTCAGGAGTCCCGATGTCCCCCAACGCAATGAACACGCGCATGATCAAAGAAACGCTACCCCGACGAAAGTCCGCTTCAATGCATTGAACCGACGCTCGCGGTGAACTAACGCGTGGATTCCACGGGCAAATGTCTGTCGAGATTGATCGGGATCCATGGCTGTGATGCACTGGTGTCTGACGGTAAATCCCTCCACCCCCGGGTGATATGACGCACCGGTGCATCGCGCATCTTGTGACTGCGCCGAGCAAGGGAGCGGACGGGCGAGGGACTAGACAACTTGCCGGTCGTTGATCTTTGGCACTACATCATCAACGGCAGCATGGCCGCACCGGCACAAAACCGCCATGGCCCAAAGTCGCTGCGAAAAGCAGATGCGCGCGTTCGTGGCCCTTGCATCCGGTCCTTCCACACCGGGTGCTGGCGATGGCGATGCATTCAGACCAAAGACAGACGCGCCGCAAGGAAATCGACGAAGGCGCGTACGCTGGCCGGCTGCAGTCGAGAAGACATCACGGCATGCACAGGCAGTGGTGGCAAGGCCC
>JAYVRP010000599.1:0-5334 GCA_043776215.1 Rhodoferax sp.
CATGGCCCTGCCCCCGCGCATGTCACGAAGCAGCCGCTTCCTCGCGCCGACTATGACGTCGTCGCAGGCCTGGCTGCTGAGCGGAGCTTGAGCGCCTTCAACTATTTCCTGGCGGCATTGGCGTTGTATTTTGCCCGTGTCAGCCAGCGCCGCCAGGTGCTGATCGGAGTCCCCACGCTGAACCGGGGCGGGCGCCGTTTTCGTCATACACCCGGCATGTTCGTCGGGGTGCTGGTGCTGGACATCGATGTAGATCCGGACCAAAGCGCGTCCGACCTGGTGGAAGCGGTGGGCGCATCGATGCGGGCCGCATTGCGCCGGCCCCGTTATCCCCTGAGTGAACTGGGCCGTTCGTTGCAGTTGATCCGCACCGCGCGCGACAGTTTGTTTGATGTCATCCTGTCGTTCGAGCAGCAGGATTATGAAGTTCATTTCGGGGCCGCGCGGCGTGTGAATTCCTACCAGTTCTTCTCGGGTGTCGCACGTTATCCGCTGGGGGTGACCGTGTGCGAATTTCAGCCGGACAAAGACCTCGAACTCGTGCTGGAGGCGAGCAGTGCGTGTTTCAGTGCCGCGGAAGTGCCATTGCTGGGCATGCGGATCTGGCACCTGGCGCGCGGCCTGGCTCTGGACCCCGGCGCTTTGTTGCGTAGTCTGCCGATCGTGCCGCCCGCCGAACGGCAGAATTTGCTGGGCATCTCTGCCGACGCGGAGGTGCTGGAACCCGCGGACAGTGCCATTCCTTATGTGACCCTTTTCGAACGCCATGCTGCACGCGCGCCGCAGGCGACCAGCCTGGTGTGGGACGGTGGCAGCATGGACTACCACACACTGGACACTCGCGCCAACCGGCTTGCACATCGCCTGGTGGCCCTGGGAGCCGGGCGCGAGGGGATCGTGGCGGTCGCCATGGCGCGTTCCCCCGATCTGGTGGTGGCGATGCTGGCCATTGCCAAAGCGGGCGCGGCGTACCTGCCGCTCGACCCGGACGCACCGCTGGCCCGACTGGCGGACATTTTGGAGGACAGTGCGGCGGTGACACTGCTGATTCGGGAGGAAAGCTGGGAGCGACTGGGCCCCCTGCATGCGCATGCGCTTGTCACCGACTGGCAGCAGGCTTTGTTGGCCGAAGCGGATGCGGCACCTCCATTCAAACCTGCGCCCGGCGATCTGGCGTATGTCCTGTTCACATCAGGATCGACGGGACGGCCCAAGGGCGTCATGGTGGAACATGCCACGTTGTCGCGACGCCTGGCCTGGTTGTCGCGCGCCTATGGCGTGTATGCGGGCGACCGCTCGGCGCTTGCCACCCAGGCTACTTTCGACCCCTCGCTGATTGAGTTGTGCCTGCCGCTCGTGCATGGGGCCAGCATCGCGCTGGCGCCGCCTGGGCGCTTGCGCCCAGAGTCCGTCGCCGAGTTTGCCATCCGCCACAGTGTCACGATCATGGCATTCGTGCCATCGACCCTGGGCGGGTTTCTAGACGCGGCGTCCAACCGCCCCGGCCTTTGCCTGCGCGTCGCATGTTGTGGCGGAGAGGTACTCTCGCCCGAATTGGCGGCCCGTTACCGCAGCGGCACCACGGCGCGCCTGTTCAACGTGTATGGTCCGACCGAAGCCTGCATCTTTGCGACCGCCTGGGAGTGTGTGGCGACCGGAGACGGCGCGCCGTTGCCGATCGGAGCCGCCATCGACCACACCGTGGTGCTTGTGCTTGACTCCGTGCTGGGCCTTTTGCCCTATGGTGTGCCGGGCGAGATATTCATTGGTGGTGGTGGCCTGGCACGCGGCTACCTGAACCGCCCGGAGCTCACACAGGAGGTTTTTCTGGACGACCCGTTCCACCCGGGTGAGCGTATGTACCGCACCGGTGACCGTGGGTGGCTCAGTCCCGACGGGCAATTGCATTTTCTGGGGCGGCTGGACCGTCAAGTGAAACTGCGTGGTTACCGCGTGGAACTGGGCGAGATCGAGGCAGCACTGCTGGCGATCGAAGGTGTGACCCAGGCTGCCGCGCAGTTGGCACGAGGTCACGGACGCCCGCAGATTCACGCCTGGGTTGCCACCACCAGCGGCCACGGTCCGGACAGCCTGAACCGGGTGCTGCGCGTGCGCCTGCCGGACTATATGATTCCGTCGGCGATCAGCGTCCTGCCTGCCTTGCCCTGCAGCAGCACGGGCAAGACAGACTACCAGGCACTGCCCGACATCGTGGAGAAGATCGCGCCATCGTTGGTGCGTGGCCCGTCGAGCGCTCTGGAGCGTGACGTTCTGGCCCTGTGGGAAGACATCCTGGGCCGTAGGCCGCTGTCGATGCATGACAATTTTTTTGACGTGGGTGGCGATTCGCTCGCGGCGGTAGGCGTCTTGACCGCAACCGAACGCTTGCTGGACCGAAAAGTCCCCTTGTACCTGCTGACCGAGAATCCCACGGTCGAGCAGTTTGTATCCGCCCTGGGCGCCGAGGACCCGTTTCCAGGCTTGATGGTCAACCTGAGCCCGGCGTCGCATCATGTCCCCCTGTACGTCGCAGCGTCCGGACACGGTGACCTGATGCGGTTCCAGAACCTGGCCGACGCCATGCGCGGCATCTGCGATGTGCGCATGTTGCAGCCTCCGGTGGGCCAGCCTTTGAAACGCATCACCGACCTCGCCGGCCTTTATGCCGATGCGATCCAGGCCCTGGGCCTCCAGCCGGGTTTCATCGCGGGCTTCTCCATCGGTGGCGTTGCGGCGCTGGAGACCGCGCGCCAGCTGGAGCAACGGGGTGTGCGGGTCCGCGGGCTGGTACTGATCGACACGGTCTATCCAAAGGCCGTATGGGGCGGTACTTTTTACTGGCGCATTTTCGGTTGGCTGGTACGCCACCTGCGCATCGGCGACCTGAGTCTCAATGGCCGTCGGCTCGGCGCCATGTTCAATGACCCCGGCCTGTCCGGGCAGGTGATGGCCATGGCGGGGTACCGGCCCGGCCTTTTTTCCGGGCCCAGCATCCTGGTCAAGACTGCGGGCCTGTCGCGGTGGCACGGCATGTTGTTCCGTTCCTGGCGCAAATTGTTGAGATCCAGGTTGTCCGAGCGCCAGATCGCGGGCCTGCACGGGTCGATCTTCGGCGCTTCCAGCGTGGCGACCCTGGCGGCCTTGTTGGCCGACATCGTGGCGGCGCACCCCTGATCCGCCGGAGCAAGCAGGTGTCGAATCCGGTCGAGCAACGCAGCTTGCGCCGCAAGCTGGTCATTTTGGTGTTGGCATTTCTGACCATCGTCGCATTCGCGCTGGCGTGGAGCTGGACGCCGCTGCGGCAATGGCTGGATGTGGACCTGGTGGTCGGCGCCTTGAGGCGCTTTGGCCAGTCGTTCGGGCCGGTAGCAGCTGTCTGCGGGTTCGCCTTGGCACTGACCTTTGCGGTGCCGTTGATGTTCCTGACCCTGGTCGCCTTGGCGGCTTACGGCCCGCTCGCCGGCCTTGGATGCGCCGTGACGGGCGCCTTGCTGGGTGCCGCCGCCAGTTACGGGATCGGCATGTTTCTCGGGCGGGAGGTGGTCGAGCGTCTTGCAGGTGCGCGTATCAATGCACTGAGCCGGCGCCTGGCCCAACGTGGCGTGCTGGCCGTCATTGCGGTGCGCCTGGTGCCGGTGGCGCCATTTGCGGTGATCAACATGGTGGCGGGTGCCAGCCACATCCGGCTGCGTGACCTGCTGCTTGGTACGGCCATCGGCATGCTGCCGGCCACACTGGTCATGGCGGTCTTCCTGGAGCAAGTCACGGCCGCGTTGCGTAGCCCGACGCCGCTGACCTTCGCACTGATCGCGTTGACGATTGCGCTGGTGGGTCTTGGAGCGTGGGGCTTGCAGCGCTGGATGCGGCTTGTCGAACGCGGATGAGATGCCAGTCCGCGCGCGACAAGGCCTTACAGGCCCGCCGCCACCCTGAGTTCCTGGGCCTTGTCCGTCCGCTCCCACGAGAACTCCGGCTCTTCGCGTCCGAAATGTCCATACGACGCGGTCTTTTCATAGATCGGGCGCAGCAGGTCGAGCATCTGGATGATGCCCTTGGGACGCAGGTCGAAGTGCGCGTTGACCAACTCGGCTAGCCGTTCGTCCGAAATGACACCCGTGCCTTCGGTGTAGACCGTCACGTTCATCGGCTTGGCCACACCGATCGCATAGGCGACCTGGATCTGGCACTGCTTCGCCAGGCCGGCTGCCACGATGTTCTTGGCCACATAACGGGCGGCGTACGCGGCGGAGCGGTCGACCTTGGTCGGGTCCTTGCCGCTGAACGCACCGCCGCCGTGCGGGCAGGCGCCGCCGTAGGTGTCCACGATGATCTTTCGGCCGGTGAGGCCACAGTCGCCTTGGGGGCCGCCAATGACGAAGCGCCCGGTCGGGTTGACCAGGTACCTGGTGTTCTTGAGCCACTCCTTGGGCATGACGGGCTTGATGATGTCTTCGATGACAGCTTCGATGAAGGCGGGTTTCATCTTGGCGCCGTCACTCATCTCCGGGGCGTGCTGGCTCGACAGAACGACTGTGTCGATGCTGTGAGGCTTTCCGTCCACGTAACGCATGGTGACCTGGCTCTTGGCATCCGGACGCAGGAAAGGCAGTCGGCCATCCTTGCGCAACTGTGACTGGCGCTCGACCAGGCGGTGTGCGTAGTAGATGGGGGCCGGCATGAGCACCGGCGTCTCGTTGCAGGCATAACCGAACATCAGGCCCTGGTCGCCGGCACCGGTATTGAGGTGGTCGTCGCTGGCATGGTCCACGCCCTGGGCGATGTCATTGCTTTGCTTGTCGTACGCCACCAGCACGGCGCAACCTTTGTAGTCGATGCCATATTCGGTGTTGTCGTAACCGATGCGTTTGATGGTGTCGCGCGCCACCTGGATGTAGTCCACGTGGGCGTTGGTGGTGATCTCACCTGCCAGAACCACCAGTCCGGTGTTGCACAGCGTCTCCGCTGCCACCCGGGACTTGGGGTCCTGCTTGAAGATTGCGTCGAGGATCGCGTCCGAGATTTGATCGGAGACCTTGTCGGGGTGTCCCTCGGAAACGGATTCGGAAGTAAAAAGAAAATCGTTCGCCATATTGGTTTCATGCTCCATCAACAACACTAAGGGTCGCGTTGCCTGGGCACTTCAGCTTTGGCGAACGCTTTAGCAGAATCACAAGGCACAATCGCAGGTGTCGGGCACCGGCGCGTTGTGCGTGTCGCCCTGCAAGTAGTTCCGTAACTCAGCGACACGCACAGATTTTAGCCCACCGATGGCCGCCCTTTTCAGACTCTTTTCCGGCATGCCCTTGTGGCTCCTGCATCCCCTGGGTTGGGTGC
>JAYVRP010000600.1:0-20109 GCA_043776215.1 Rhodoferax sp.
GTATCCTGAACTGCCCGCATTGCCGATCCTGATCGCGCGCGCCCATCTGGGTTTGCTGCCGCGCGCCGCCATTCGCGCCGAGATCCACGCACAAGTCACCGTGTTCCACAACACCACTGGCGCTGCGCCCGACTTCATCGACGGGCACCAGCACATCCACCATTTGCCGGTGCTGCGCAACATGATTCTGGACATGGTCGAGCATGTGCAGCCGCTGCCCGCCGTGCGCAACACCGGGCAGCTGCCCGGCAGCGGATTTGCCCTGAAACGCTGGTTGATCGCCCACACCGGGGGCCTGGCACTTCAGCGCGCACTATGTGAGCGCGCGCTGCCGCATAACCCGGCCTTGCTGGGCGTGTATGACTTCCAAGAGGTGGACTACCGCCGCGCGGTGCAGCAATGGCTGGTCGCCCTGCCCGAAACCGGCGGCCTCCTGTTCTGCCACCCTGGAGAAACCGACCCTGCCGACCTGCCCGACCCGATTGCAGCGGCCCGCCGGCGTGAGCATGCCTACCTGGCCAGCGACGCCTTCCTGGAAGACCTGCGCGCAGCCAATGTCACGCTGGGGCCGGTCTGGGGTTGCCCGCCTCCGCCCGCGCCGGGGCCATGATGTTCATCGGAATGTCCACTTGCGGTTGATGGCAAACGTGAGCACCAGGCCGGCCCCGGTTGCCAGCATCTGCCCTGCGAGGTAATGCAGGTGCAGGCGCACCGCGAGGGCCACGATGACCATGCCCGACAGGGCGCCCACGGCCGCCGTGGCCTGGAACCGTAGCCACGAGGCTCTGATCGGGCCGCGGTGGGCAAAGGTCAACCAGCGGTTACCCAGGTAGGCCACTTGTGCGCCCACCACAGCACCGGCTCCCGATGCCACCCAGGCCAGCCAGCCAGCCCATTCGACGCCAGCCACCAGCACCAGGTAGTGGACCGCGGTCGCCACGGCGCCCACGGCAGCATAGGGAACAAGGCGCTGCACGACGGGTTCCGCCGTTCAGGGGCACCGCCGCGCTGCGGCTGACCAGAGCTCGGTGCGGGGCGTTGCCAGCACGCGCGCAGTACCCGACAGTGCGGAGACGCGGGGCACGTCTGCCGGATGCAGCACCAGCCAGGCGGTCCCGGCGCCGCAGGCCAATGCATCGAGATCGGCCAATGGCCGCAACACCGTGCGTGCACGCGACGGGTCGAAGCGCGCCGCATCGAACAGTTCCTTGCGCCAGTTGTCACGCAGCGGGACGGACGGATCGGCCCAGTCACTGGCAATGGTCACCGGTTCGGAGAGCCCGGCATAAAAAGGCAGGTCGTAGAAGTAGTCGTCCACCATCACCACCCGGTCTCCGGGCTGGATCCGGGCGGCCAGCGCCTGCCCCACGATCTGGTTCGACCGGGGACCCTGCCAGACTCCCAAAGCCACCACCATCGACAGGCACAACACCACCGAGGCACCCAGTACCCAGGGCCACCACCGTGGTGATCGTGCCTGGGCCATCGCCAGGCCCAGCAAGGCGCACAAAGGCGCCAATGCCGGCAACACATAACCCACCAATTTCGAACTGGGCAGCGAGAAAAAACCGACCACCACCACCACCCACCACGCATACAGGGCCGCATGGGGGTTCCGCTGCAGGCGCAGTTGGCGCGCGCTGTGCACCAGCCAGAGACTCCAGGGCAATGTCAGCAGCGGCAGCACCAGCAAGAAAAACCAGAAGGGGCTGACGTTGTTGAAGTTGGCCTGGGCAAACCGCCTGACGTGTTGCTCCATGAAAAAGTAGTCGAAAAAGCCGGGGTAGCGCAACTGCATCACGACGAACCAGGGTGCCGCCACCCCGGTGAACACGAGCAGACCCAGCGGATGCAACAACTGCACCACCTGGCGCCAGCGCCCGCGCGCCAGCAGCCAGGGACCGACGATGAGTGCCGGCAAGACGCAGCCGATCAAGCCTTTGGCGAGCACCGCCAGCGCGCTGGCCAAGCAGCCAGCCAGCAGCCACCGCAGGTGCAGGCGCGGCGGTTCGTCGACCGCGCGCACCAGCGCGAACACGGTGACCGTGATCAGGCCGGCCACCAGCATGTCCAGATTGGCAAACTGGGCCCCGACAAAAAAGAACGGCGTGGTCGCCAGGACTGCCAACGACAGCACGCCCTGGCGCTCGCCATGCCAGTGGCGGATTGCCAGCAGCAGGCCCATGCCCATCAGCCAGGCGCCAACCAGGGACGCGAAGCGCGCGCCGAAAGCATGGTCTCCCAGCAAATGCAGTGCCGCCATGTCGATCCAATAAAACAACGGCGGCTTGTGGAAAAACGGCAGTCCGTTGAGGGTCGGAACCAGCAGGTCGCCGCGCAGCATCTCCCGGGCTACACCGCCATACCGCCCTTCATCGGGCAACATCAGGGGACGCCAGCCCAGGGTGGCCAGCAACCACAGCGCCAGCAGGCCAAGCTGCCAGTAAGGTGATCTCCAGCGGGCCAGCGGAGCTGTCAAAGCGGGTTCGCGCAATCGCACCGTGACCTCACCGCAGGTGCTTGGCCAAAGCTCAGGCCACCTGGCAGATCTTGAGCATATTGGTGCCGCCGGGCGCCCCCATCGGCTCGCCGCACGTGATGGCATAGATGTCGCCACTTTGCATGATCCCGCGCGCCTTCAGGTCGTTCTCGGCCTGAGTCAGCGCGGTGTCACGGTCCCCACTGGTGTCCTTGAGCAAGGGGCGCACGTTGCGGTACAGCGCCATCTTGCGCTGCGTGGCCACCCACGGGGTGAGAGCGTAGATCGGGATCTGGATCAGGTGGCGGCTCATCCACAGCGCGGTCGAACCGCTGTCGGTCATGGCCACGATGGCCTTGGCGTCCAGGTGAAAGGCCGTGAACAATGCACCCATGGCAATCGATTGGTCGATCCGGGCGAAGGTCTTGCCGGAGAAATCCGCGTCGAGTTTCATCACGTCATGGGACTCCGCGGCGAGGCAGATCTTGGCCATTTCCACCACGGTCTCCAGCGGGTATTTGCCGGCCGCCGTTTCGGCCGACAACATCACGGCGTCGGTGCCGTCGAGCACCGCGTTGGCCACATCGCTGACTTCGGCGCGCGTGGGCACCGGGTTGGTGATCATGGACTCCATCATCTGTGTGGCGGTGATCACCACCTTGTCGTGCTCCCGCGCCAGCTTGATCATGCGTTTTTGCAGCGCGGGCACAGCCGCATTGCCGACCTCCACGGCAAGGTCACCACGCGCGACCATGATGCCGTCGCTGGCGAGCAGAATCTCGAGCAATCTGGGGATCGCCTCGGCGCGCTCAATCTTGGCAATCAGGCCTGGCCGGTGGTTGAATTCCGCCGCCGCCACATTGCACAACTGACGGGCCATTTCCATGTCGGTCGCGTTCTTGGGGAAACTGACTGCCACGTAATCCGCCTGGAATTGCATGGCGGTGCGGATGTCATCCATGTCCTTGGCGGTCAGGGCCGGCGCAGTGAGGCCGCCGCCGAGCTTGTTGATGCCCTTGTTGTTGGACAACTCGCCACCGATCTTGACGGTGGTATGGATGGCATTCCCCTTGACCGACTCCACGATGATGACGATCAGGCCATCGTTGAGCAGCAGCGTGTCGCCCACCTTGACTTCGCGCGGGAGGGACTTGTAATCCAGGCCAACCGCCGACGCGTCGCCAAGTTCCGTGCGCGACGCATCCAGCACAAAACTGGCCCCCGCTTCGAGCATGACCTTGCCCTGGGCAAATTTGCCGACCCGGATCTTCGGGCCCTGAAGGTCGGCCATGATGGCCACTTCGCGCCCGGCACGTTGCGCGGCCTCGCGCACCAGGCGCGCCCGGTCGATGTGGTCCTGCGCGACGCCATGGCTGAAATTCAGGCGCACGACGTTGACTCCGGCGCGGATCATCTGCTCGAGCAGGGCCGGGTCGCTGGACGCCGGGCCCAGGGTGGCAACGATCTTGGTGGCGCGGCGAAGTGCCATGGGGAAGTCTCCTTGTAATGCAATCCATTTTCACATGGATGAATTACCAAGCGGTTACGCCACCACCAATCCCGGCATGGACCGCGCCGTACCCCGGGCGCGACCGGCAGTCAGACTGCCGTAGTCAGCCGTTGGCGCGGCGCGCCAGGATCTCGAACGCGGGCAGAGTCTTGCCTTCCAGCACCTCCAGGAAAGCGCCCCCGCCGGTCGAGATGTAACCGATCTTCTTTTCGAGGCCGTACTTGGCGATCGCGGCCAGCGTATCGCCACCGCCGGCGATCGAGAAGGCGTCGCTGTCGGCAATCGCGTGTGCGATGGTCCGCGTTCCCGCTTCGAAACCGGGAAACTCGAACACCCCCACCGGCCCATTCCAGACGATGGTGCCTGCCAGGCGAAGCTGGTCGGCCAGGCGCTGCGCCGTCTGCGGGCCGATATCCAGGATCAGGTCATCACTGGCGACATCCGTGGCCGCTTTCACAGTGGCCGGTGCGTCGGCCTTGAACTCCTTGGCGGTGACCACGTCGGTCGGTATCGGTACCGCCGCACCACGCGCCTGCATGGCCTGGATGACGGCACGTGCCTGGTCGAGCAGGTCTGGCTCGGCCAAGCTCTTGCCGATCTGCAGGCCCGCTGCCAGCATGAATGTGTTGGCAATGCCGCCACCCACGATCAACTGGTCCACGTTGTCAGCCAGGCTCCTGAGAATGGTGAGTTTGGTCGACACTTTGGAGCCGGCGACGATTGCCACCAGGGGCCGCTTGGGTGCCTTGAGGGCGCGGGTAATGGCGTCGATCTCGGCCGCAAGCAAAGGGCCGGCGCAGGCGATGGGCGCGTATTCGGCAATGCCATAGGTGCTGGCCTCGGCGCGGTGCGCCGTACCGAATGCGTCATGGACAAAGATGTCGCACAGGTCGGCCATCTTGCGCGCCAGCACTTCGCTGTTCTTCTTTTCACCCTGGTTGACGCGGCAGTTTTCGAGCATCACCAGTTGGCCCGGCGCCAAAGGTTTGCCGTCCACCTGAAAACCATCGACCCAGTTGGCCACCAGCGGCACTGAACGGCCCAGCAACTCGGCCAGCCGCGCGGCCACAGGCGCCAGCGAGTCGGCCGGAGTCAAGACACCTTCTGTCGGCCGCCCCAGGTGCGACGTGACCATCACCGCAGCGCCCGCGTCCAGCGCCAAGCGGATGCAGGCCACCGATGCCCGGATGCGTGTGTCCTCGGTGACGTGGCCCTGGTCGTCCTGCGGCACATTGAGATCGGCGCGGATGAACACCTTGTGACCAGTCACCTTGCCCTGGGCGCAGAGATCGGAAAAACGGATGAAATTCATGGGCGAAACCGGTAGCAGTGGGATGCGCCAAATTGTAGGCGTCAGCGGCAGGCGGAGAACAGGTCGAGACCGGGTTGGTAGAGCGTGGTCTTGACGTCGAGCAATCCCAGCATCGAATGGAACAGGTTGTCGTGCGACAACGCCGCGCCTGCGTTCTTGTGCAGGCAATCCGGGCGTATCCCGGTACGTGTCTGCATCGACGCGGACAACCAGGTGAGCATCGGAACGTGGATCTGGACCTGGGGCGCGAGCGCGTAGGGCAGCCCGTGCAGATAGAGGTTGTTTTCCCCCAGCGACTCGCCGTGATCGGAGACGTACACCATGGCGGTGTCGAATTTTCCCTCCCGGCTGCGCTGGTCCAGCCAGTGCACGGTGCTGGCCAGCACGTGGTCGGTGTAGAGCAGGGTATTGTCATAGGCGTTCACGAGTTGCTGCCGCGGGCAGTCCTGCAACACATTGCTGGCACATTCGGGCTGGAATTTCTTGAAGGCCGGCGGCGAGCGGCGGTAGTAGGCCGGGCCGTGGCTACCCATCTGGTGCATCACCACCACCACACCACGCGCGCGCCGCACAGGGTCCAGGGTGGCGATGCGCTGGTCCAGGTCCTTGAGCATGATTTCGTCGAAACACTCGCCCCCGCTGCACAGCGCCGGGTCTTGCAGGGTGCGGGTGATCACCTGGCTTACACGCGCACACAGTCCCTTGCAGCCTGACTGGTTGTCCAGCCACAACACGGCGAGTCCGGCATGCTGGAAGACATCGAGCAGATTCTCGAACGGCTGCCTGGCGGCTTCGTGGCCCTGCTTGCCCAGATGCGAGAACATGCACGGGACCGACGCCTGCGTGTTGGTGCCGCAGGACCGCACCTCCGTGAAATAGGTCAGGGCGCCTGCCTGACGCAACTGGTCCAGTTGCGGGTTGGTCTGGCGCGCATACCCGCCGAGCGAGAAATTGGCGGCGCGCGCCGTCTCGCCGACCACCAGCACAACCAGCGGCACCCGTTGCTGCGCAGCGTAAACCGGACCCAGCTGCGCATCCAGACCGATCAGCTGCATCACCTTGCTGACGCCAGGCAGGGTGTCGGCCAGCAATTGCCATCCCCCATACAGAACATTGAGCGGATTGAACAGATACCGCACATGCTTGTGGTTGCGCATCAGTGAAGCCAGATCCTGGTAGGACGCGACCGTGACCACGCCCAGCACCACCAGCGCCAGCACCGAGGTGAGCAGGTTGCGCCATGTCCGCGGCCACCAGCGTCGCCAGACGACGTCCTGGCGCACCAGCCAGACGCCAGGCACAACCGCCACCATCACGACGCTGAAGAGCAGGTTCCAGGACAACAGGTCCCGCACCTCGCGTGGATCGGTGTTGACCACGTTGGCCATCATCGTGGAGTCGATCACCACGCTGTACTGCAGCATGAAATAGCTGCTGGCCGCAGCCACTGCCATAAGTAGCAGCGTGACCGGCTTGAACAGGCGCGGCCAGGCCAGCAGGCTGAGCAGGCTGACCAGCGCCGCGCCGATCCAGACCGCCAGCGCGATCGAGAATAGCAGCCCGCGCAATCCGTTGTGCTCAGGCAAGGCCCACACGGCACGCCACAGGGGCAGGTTGCCGGCCAGGGCCAGCCAGGCGGCCACCATCAGCACCAGGCCGGTGGGTGTCCAGCCCTTTGGCGCGGGAGTCATTGCAGACTCGGACTTCATGCCCGTGCCCGACGTGTCATGGGCCAGCGACCCACGGTGACGTGCATAGGCGGCCGACGCCGGATTGCGGGCAGACCATCACCACCCCAGCACCAGGCGCAGTGGCAGGTAGACCGCCATGCCCACCAAGATAGTCATCAACACGTCTGTGCGCCAAAAATAGGCCAGAGCCCCGGCCGCTGCAGAAAAGAGCCGGGCGTCCCTCCAGGTGTCGACCAGGTGGCCCTGCGCCATCACGATTTCCGGCACCACGACCGCGGCAAGGGCCGCAATCGGTGCGTACTGCAATCCACGCTGCGCCCAGCGGGGCAGGGTCCAGTCCCGGCCTGAGATCAGGAAGAAGCCCCGCGCAAGCACGGTCACCGCGGCCAGGCCGATGATGATGGCGACCCGGTGGCCATCGACCTCGGTCATCACACCGCACCCCGCTCGGGTGCGGCCCGGAATCGTTCCAGGTTCAGGCACAGGATCACCGCCGCTGCAATGGCCACCAGGATGTTGAGCTTGAGCGGCAAGGCATACGCCAGCACACCAACCACGCCTGCGACTGCTGCGGACAACAAGCGCAATCGGGTGCTCGCCAACGAACACAGAATGCCCACGAGGCAGAGAATGCCGGCAAAACCCAGCCCCCACGCCTGTGGCACCAGATTGGCCAGCACTACGCCCGCCACACTGGACCCCACCCAGGAGCTCCAGTTGACCAGGTCATTGCCGGCCAGGTAGGCCTCCTGCGCCTTGCGCCCGGCAGCATCGGGCGCGGGATGCGCAAAACGGCGAGTGAACAGGACGTAACTCATGTCGGCCGTGAAATACCCGTGTCCCAGCCGTTCCCACAGCGGCAGATGCGCAAGATAGGCACGCAAATGCAGGCTGAAAACCACAAACCGCAAGTTGACACAAAAGCCCGTAGCCCAGATCACCCACACCGGCGCTCCCGCAAGGATCAGGGGAACCGACGCCAATTGCGAGCTTCCGGCGAAAACCAGCAAGGCCATCAACAAGGACTCCACCACGCCCAGTCCGGCCTTGACCATCGCCACCCCCGTCATCAGGCCCCAGGCGGCGATGCCGGGTGCGAGGCGCTGGAAGTCGCGCATGCCAATCCTGAACTCGGGATGGCTGAAATTGGCGCGCTGAAAAAACATCAGGCGAGCGGCGCGGATTCGAAGCGCATGCCGGCATGGAGGTCGAAACCCCGCAGGAAATCGGCGACGCGCAAGCGCTTGCCACCCGCCTTCTGGAGTTCCGTCACACGCACGATGCCACGCCCGCAGGCCACGTCGATACCCAGCGGTCCGGCCGCCAGCACCGTTCCCGGGGCCACCTTGCAGGGAATCTCGGGGTCAAGCAGCTCTACGCGCCAGATCTTGAGGACGTCTTTGCCCAGCACAGACCACGCACCGGGCGCGGGATTGAAGGCACGCACGCGGCGCTCGACCAATGCCGCGTCGACAGGCCAGGAAAGTTCGGCCTGCGATTTTTCGACCTTGTGGGCATACGTGACGCCTTGCTGCGGCTGTACCCGGGCCTGCAAACGCCCTTGTTGCGCCAGTTCCAGCGCCTGTACCACGAGGTCACCACCGATGACCGCGAGCCTGTCATGCAGACTTCCCGTCGTATCGGCCGCGGCGCCGGCATGGTGGATGGGGCAGGTTTGCACCAGCAGCATGTCGCCGGTATCGAGCCCCTCGTCCATCTGCATGATGGTGACGCCGGTTTCGGCATCACCTGCCTCGATGGCACGATGGATCGGCGCCGCACCGCGCCAACGCGGCAACAGGGACGCGTGGATATTGATGCAGCGCACGGTGTCGAGCACCCAGCGCGGCAGGATCAGACCGTAGGCAGCCACCACCATGATGTCGGCCCGCACATCGACCAGCATCTGTTGTACAAGTGCCGCGTCCGCCGCAAATCGCCCTTCCAGCCGCAGGCTGCGTGGTTGCGCAACTGCGATGCCACGCCCCCGGGCATAGGTTTTGACCGGAGATTCTTGCAATTGCATGCCCCGGCCTGCCGGCCGGTCCGGCTGGGTCCACACAAGAGGCACCTCATGCCCCGCGTCGCGCAAGCGCCGCAAGGCGGCGCAGGCGAATTCGGGTGTGCCGGCAAATACCAGCCTCAATCGCGCTCCTCGCGCTGGAGTTTGCGCATCCGGGTCTTGATGCGGTTGCGCTTGAGCGGCGAGAGGTACTCGACAAACACCTTGCCCAGCAAGTGGTCCATCTCGTGCTGGATACAGACCGCCAGCACGCCATCGGCTTGCACTGTGCGCTCGGCACCGTGCTGGTCCAACGCGACCACCTTGACCGCATCGAAGCGCTCGACACCATCGTACACACCTGGCACCGACAGACAACCTTCCTCATTGACATGGCGTTCAGCACTGGTCCAGCTGAGGCTGGGGTTGATCAATACCAGTGGCTGGTTGCGTTCTTCGGACGCATCGATCACGATCAAACGCTCATGTACGTCCACCTGGGTGGCGGCCAGTCCGATGCCTTTGGCGTCGTACATGGTCTCCAGCATGTCGGCCACCAAGGCCCTGATGCGGTCGTCGACGGCCCGAACGGGGCTGGCGACCGTGTGCAGTTTGGGATCGGGGTAACAAAGAATGGGTAGCAAAGCCATGGTTTCTTTTCAAAGATGTCGCTATTTTCGCCACTTTTCCAGTGGACGACATCGGCAACCAACAGAAAACGTTGCCCAATCAAGGACTTGAGCGCAAAATCGCGCGTGATTTATCAAGATTTCTCCGGCCCCGGCGCCCGTATGGTAGCCGGACGGGGCGGCCTTCACGGGCGACCACCATGCAGCACAAAATGACTATTGGCACCTTGGCAAGAACAAAACTGACGCTGGCTCTGCTGGCAGCGATGGCGGGTGGCCTGTCCAGCACGCCACTACTGGCCCAAAACCTCACCGTCACACCGGCCCAGCAATCCGTTGCGTCACAAGTCGCCCAAACGGGTGTTCCCTTGAGTGAGCTTGCTGCCAACGCCCCTGATACCTACACCATCAAGCCGGGCGACACCTTGTGGGCCATCTCTGGCATGTTCCTCAAGAGCCCCTGGCGCTGGCCGGAACTGTGGGGCATGAACCTGGACGACATCAAGAACCCGCACCGGATCTACCCTGGACAACGCCTGTTCCTGGAGCGCAAGAATGGGCGCGCCAGCCTGCGAACCAGCGTGGCAGCAGGCGACGCGCAACCGATGGAGACCGTCCGGGTCTCTCCCAGGACGCGTTATGAGCCACTGGACAGTGGTGCCTTGCCGGCCATCAAGGCCCATTTGATCGAGCCTTTCCTGGCGGAGCCGGTGATCGTCGACGAAAACGGCCTCCAGGCCGCGCCACGGATCGTGGCCACCCAGGAGGGGCGCGTGCTTCTCACCCGGGGTGATCGGGCCTATGCGCGCGGACAAAACGGCACACCACTGCTCGATGCGCCAGGAAAGCAACAGGAATACCGCATCTTCCGCAACGCCACGCCACTCAAGGACCCTTCCAGCGGAGAAATCCTCGGGTATGAGGCGCAATACGTCGGCAAGGCTGTTCTGGTGCGCAGCGAATCATCCCGAACAGTGACGGGCAAAGACGGCAAGGACAGTACCGAAGTGGTTCCCGCCACCATCGACATCGTGGCAGCCAAGGAGGAAATGCGTGTTGGTGATCGCATGCTGCCGGAACCCGCCCGTGAGCTTCTGAGTTATGCGCCGCGTGCGCCGAATGGCGCCATCGACGGGCGCATCGTGTCAGTGTATGGCAGCGCCGTCGTGAATGCTGCCCAGAATCAGGTGGTCGTGATCAACAAGGGCAGCCGCGATGGTATGGAGCGTGGCCACGTGCTGGCGATTCAGAAAGATGGCGAACGCCTGGTGGACAAGACCGACGCGGCCAAGGCTGTCATGAAACTGCCCGATGAGCGCAACGGGTTGCTGATGGTATTTCGCACATTCGATCGACTGTCATATGCGCTGGTGCTCGACATCACCGACGGTGTCAAGGTAGGGGATCACCTCGTCAACCCACGGTAATACGGCTCGGTAGCGCGCGCAACGCGCGGCTGAGCCGATGGAACCGACCCGCTGAACACCCACCATGGACCGTGAAGAGCTCGCCGCGTGGCTCCGGCTCACGCTGACGCCAGGCGTTGGCAATGCGACTGCGCGCAAGCTGCTGACGACCTTTGCGTTGCCAACCGCGGTTTTCCGGCAATCCGCCGCCGCTTTGTCCCAGGTCGCCAGCCCGGCACAGGTGGCCGCTCTGTCCATCGAACCACACGAACTCGCGGATCTGGTAGACGCCACGCTCCGCTGGTTGCAACAGGGGGAAGACGCGCAGGGAACCGGGCCCAACCGGCGCATCGTCACGCTGGGAGACCCCTGTTATCCGTCAGGCTTGCTGGCCATGGAGGATCCGCCGCTGTTGCTGTATTTTTTGGGTGGCCCGAGCCCACAGTCAAACGCCACGTGGTTCACCCAGGCTTTCTCCACCGGAATTGCCATCGTCGGCAGTCGCAACCCGACGCCCCAGGGCGCCATCAATGCACGCCAGTTTGGCCGGTCTTTAGCCGAAGCGGGCCTGACTGTCGTGTCCGGCATGGCGTTGGGGGTGGATGGTGCCGCACACGAGGGCGCCCTTGAAAGTGCCGGACTGACGTCCGGCCGCGTGGCAACCATTGCCATTGTCGGCACGGGGCTGGACCGCGTGTATCCCAAGTCTCATCTCGAATTGGCGCGACGGATAGCGCGACACGGCTTGGTCATCAGCGAGTACCCCATCGGCACGCCGCCCATCGCAAGCAACTTCCCCAAACGCAACCGCCTGATCGCAGGCATGACGCACGGCACCCTGGTGATCGAGGCGGCGCTGCAGTCGGGCTCACTGATCACTGCGCGGCTGGCGGTCGAGCAGGGCAAGGATGTCTTTGCCATCCCCGGCTCGATCCACTCGGCGCAGTCCAGGGGATGCCATGCCTTGATCAAACAGGGCGCCAAACTTGTCGAGTCCGCGCAAGACATTCTGGAGGAAATGGGATGGTCGTCCGCCGGCGATTCACCCGTAGTGAAACCGGCCCAGGGTGACGAGGTCGCAGACACAGACCCTGAGGACAGCTTGCTGCAGGCTCTGGGCTTCGAGCCGGTGAGCCTGGACGCCCTGCTGGCCCGCACCGGCCTGAACATGGCCAGTCTGCAGGCCCGTTTGATGGAGTTGGAGCTGTCAGGTCAGGTCGCGCGGTTACCCGGCGGTTTGTTCCAGCGGATCGCTTCGGCCTGAATCAACGCCACGCAAGGCCGTGGCGCGGCAACTGCGCTATATTGGTTCCATGTTTGAAGTCCTCGTATTCGTTTACGAAAACTACTGGCGCGGCGACGCGTGTCCGCAATGGGAGCACCTGGGACGCAAGCTCACTGCCGTGGGATTCGAGCCAGAGGAAATCGAGGAGGCACTGGCTTGGCTCGACGGCCTGAGCCTGGCCACCCACAGCGCCGGGCTCCCCGCCCGCAACGCGTCGAATGCAATGTCATCGCAGTTGCCGCATGGCGGCAGCATCGCGGAATCCGCGGCAAGCATGCGCGTGTACTCGGTGAGCGAGCAAAACCGGCTTGGCGCCGAGTGCCTGGGTTTCCTCCATTTCATGGAGACTGCCCATGTGCTTCGGGCCCCGCTGCGGGAGGTCGTGATTGACCGGGCCATGGCCTCGAACGCCGAGCCCCTGTCCCTCGACGACCTCAAGATTATTGTCCTGATGGTGTATTGGAGCTTCGGCGAGGAGCCCGATGCACTCGTATTGGACGAATTGTGTGACGACGCGAGCGACCGTATCGCCCATTGAGCACAACCCCTGCGCGCCAGCGTCAGCCCAGCAGACGTTCCGGATTTGCCTCCAGCTTGGCCAGCGCGTCGCGCGTGGCGCGCACTGTCAAGGCCTCCTCCTCCTGAGGCAACAGGAGGCCGGCCTGCAGATAGGCGGCGAGTCGCCCGGCCTGGATCAGGTAGCTGTGGCCGTCGGTTGAAGCAAAAAGATGCAACTGCTTGCGGTCACTGCGCCATGCAAACTGGACCTTGGTGACTCTCCCATTGTGGTCCAGCATGAACCAGGCCCCGAGTTCCAGTTCCTGGGCCCATGCCACCATGGCATTGGTCGGCTTGGAACCGCCATTGGCCACAACGTCGATGGTGGCCGGATCGATCCCGAGCATCAGTTCAATGCTTTCTGCGTCCAGCGGCAGGTCGCCCATGCCGTCCTCGCTGACGAAGTCCTCCAGGTTGGCCAGCCTTTTGGCCATGGCCTCGATCTGCGCCGCCGGAATCGCCTGGGTCTTGGACAGGAACGCGTCGGCCAGGGTGTCGCTGACCGTCTTGATGTGGATGTCCTGCTGGCTGGGCGCGATGCCCAGAAGGGTCATGCCACTGCGCAGGCGTTGCAGCAGTTTTGGAAGGTCCTGAATCACCCGCGCCCGGTCGCTGCGGTTGGGTTTGGCACTGGCGGCCCAGACCAGGTCGGTCGCGGTTTTCTTGAGATCGAGCGTCTCGGCGTGTTGGGCCCCTTTGCGGATCGCAGCCACCGCAAGCACCTCCGCCCACACCTTGAAGAGGTAGGCCCGGATCTCGTCGCGCACCGGAACGTCCTTGAGCGTATTGCGCATCTCGATCGTGTACTGGATCGTCAGGGTTTCCTTTTGCTCCACCTGCTGGGCGACGCTCACCACTTTTTGCGCAGCTCCGCTGCCTGCAAGAAACTTCTGCAAGAATTTCTGGAATTCCGAATACACCAGTTCGAAGACGCGTTTGCCCGTCTCCGGATACTGCTCGATCACCTGCACGATGCGCTTGATTTCCTTCTCCAGGGCACCGCCCTGTATGCCACTGGCATCAAACCCCATGACGCAAGAGCCCATGCGGTCGATCAGTTGCCGCGCCGGGTGATTCGCCGTGCCAAAAAAGTCGGGCTCGGCCAGTGCAACCCGCAACACCGGCATTTGAAGCCGGGCAAACCAGACCCTGATCGCGGGTGGAATGCGCTCTTCCTGCAAAATAGCCTGAAACATCAGGGCGACGATCTCGATCGTCGCTTTTTCACCCTTGGTCTCGGCCTTGTTTTTGAGTTCGGCCGTCTGCTCGCGCAACCGCCCTGCAACCCGCGCCACCCCTGCCGGGGTGTAGTCTTCGATCATCGTGCCGCTGGCACCGTACGATGCAGCATTGTCGGCCCGCACCGCAATGGCTTGCGCCAGTGCCGGTGATGCAGGTTCGTACGACGTGGCGTCAAACTCCGGGCCAACCCGACCCACCAATAGCCGCTTGAGTTGCCCCAACACCCCCTGGGCGCGGCTGCGAGCCCGCGCCAACGGTGTCGCGGCGGTCATCATCCGCGTTTCTTCCTGCGCCAATGCATGGGCCATGTCCACGCCGGCCCGGCCTGGCATCGCTGGCGCTGGCCCGGGCGCGCGACGGGCCCCCAACGGCGCTGAAGCCGAATCGATGGACAGGTCGGTCGCCCAGGACGGCCGCCCAGCGCCTGCTGCCGGTCTGGCAGCAGGCGGGTTGTTGTGGGGCAAATCCTGGCCGCCGGCTTGCGCTTGTCCACTGCTGGGGGCAAATCCCCCGCGTGACGACGACGCAGCGCCATCGTGGCGCTGGCTGCCGTAACCACTGCTGTGGCCGGCTTCGCGACCGTGATCATCCGGGTGGTCGCCAGGTGACGCGTGTTCGGTGGAAGCTCGGGTGCTCGGGAAGGCTCTGGACGAGGCTCCCTGGCCGGAGGTGCGACGCACGCGGTCCTTGAGCTCGATCGTCGGCATCACGCCACGCTCGATCAGGAATTCGTTTGCCTTGTGGTAGGCCTGCTTGAGCCGTTCGGACAGCAGCCCTTGAACCACTTCGTTCACCAACGGCCAACTGCCGGACGGCATCCCGGCAGCGGCCCATTGCTCCACCAGCATCAACACCAGGACTTCGGGACGCAGCACATCCGCGCGATCCAGGTCGTCGGTGTTTTCCAGGTAGCGAATACGCAGGCGGAGGTCTTCGAGTTCGGTGCTGACCTTGTCCATGACGCGCAAGACGAGTCGAGAGGCCAGGATCTTGTTCTCGACCACCTCGGTACCGACCAATTGCAGACCATCGATATCCTGAAGGTCTGTCTTGGCGAACGTGGCGACGGGCTGGGTGGCTTTCTTCCACCCGGTGACTGTCTCGTCGCGCCAGGCGCCCTTGGCGCGCTGGAAAAATGTCCAGGCATCGCGCCGGACCTGCATCTCACGGGAAGATGCCGCCTCATTGACCAGGACCGACAGACGTTCCTGCACAGCACCCACGATGTCCGTCATCGCGCGCGTAGCGTCTGCGACAAAACGCTCCCGCGTTTCCCGGGCCACCTGGTTGCGTTGATTGGAAGACGGACTAGACACCATGGGTCAGGGCAATTTCAGACTGTGGCTCCGGCATTCGGGTCATTCGGGTCGATGCTCTTTTGCGGGGTTCCCTTGGAGAGATCCTCGCGCTTGATGCCCAACCACATGGCTATCGCTGCACCGACGAAAACCGACGAGTAAATGCCGAAGCAGATACCAATAGTAAGCGCCAAAGCAAAATAGTAAAGCGTTGGTCCTCCAAAGAGCAGCATTGAAAGCACCATGATTTGCGTCGAACCGTGTGTGATGATGGTACGACTGATCGTCGATGTAATGGCGTTATCGATGATTTCGACGGTATTCATCTTGCGGTAACGCTTGAAATTTTCCCGGATCCGGTCAAAGATGACGACCGACTCGTTGACGGAGTATCCCAGCACTGCCAGCACCGCTGCCAGCACCGGAAGCGAAAATTCCCACTGGAAGAATGCGAAAAAACCGAGGATGATGACCACATCGTGCAAGTTGGCCACAATCGCAGCCACGGCGAACTTCCATTCGAAACGTACTGCAAGGTACAGCATGATGCCGACAACGACCATTCCGAGTGCCTTGAGGCCATCGACCGCCAGTTCTTCCCCGACCTGCGGCCCCACGAACTCCTGGCGCCGCAAGGTCGCCCCGGGGTCTGCCTTCTTGAGTGCCGCGAACGCGGTCTCGCTCTGTTGCGCCGAACTGACACCCTTTTGCGCCGGCAGACGAATCATGACGTCGCGTGCCGTGCCGAAATTCTGTACCTGGATGTCGGTATAACCCAATCCGGCAACGACCGACCGCACCTTGGCCACGTCTGCGGGTTGCGAATACCCGACCTCCATGACCGTTCCGCCCGTGAACTCCACAGACAGATGCAGGCCGCGGCTGAAGATGAAAAATACGGCCAGCACAAAAGTAACGAGCGACACCACGTTGAGCACCAATGCATGGCGCATGAATGGGATGTCCCGGCGAATCTTGAAGAATTCCATGTCTATTTTCCTTGTGTCGCCTTGACCACGGCTGAGTCACCTTCAGGCCGCCACACGGTCCCGATCGACACATCCTTGAGTTTCTTGACCCGGCCGTACCAGAAGTTCACCAAGCCGCGTGAAAAGAATACCGCGGAGAACATGCTGGTCAGGATGCCAATGCAATGGACGACAGCAAACCCCCTGACAGGGCCCGAGCCGAACACCAGCAGCGCCAGTCCGGCGATCAGGGTGGTCACGTTGGAGTCCAGAATCGTGCCCCAGGCACGGTCGTACCCCGTGCTGATCGCAGCTTGAGGAGACGCGCCGTTGCGCAATTCTTCCCTTACGCGCTCGTTGATGAGCACGTTGGAGTCAATCGCCATGCCCAGTGCCAGCGCCATGGCCGCCATGCCCGGAAGTGTCAGTGTTGCCTGCAACATGGACAACACCGCCACCAGCAGCAACAGGTTCACGCCCAACGCAATGCTGGAGAACATCCCGAACATCGCGTAATAGACACACATGAAGGCCACGATCACGAGGAAACCCCAGGTGACGCTGCTGAAGCCCTTGGCGATGTTCTCCGCCCCGAGGCTCGGGCCGATCGTGCGCTCCTCGATGATCTCCATGGGTGCCGCCAACGATCCGGCGCGCAAAAGCAAGGCGGTGTCGTTGGCTTCCGTCGTGGACATGCGGCCAGAAATTTGCACCCGGCCGCCGCCGATCTCGCTGCGAATTACTGGAGCGGTGACCACCTCGCCCTTGCCTTTTTCGAACAGCAGAATGGCCATGCGTTTGCCGATGTTTTCCCGCGTCACATCGCGGAAGATGCGCGAGCCCTTGGCATCCAACGACAGATGAACCGCGGCCTCCTGCGTCTGGTTGTCAAAACCAGGCTGGGCATCGGTCAGGTTCTCGCCGGTCAGGATGACCTGCTTCCTGACAATGACGGCCTGGCTGTTGCGCTCCAGGTAGCGCTCGGAGCCAAAGGGCACTGGCCCGGTGCCGGCTTCCGCCGCACGGGCCTCGGCGCTTTCGTCGACCAGCCGTACTTCGAGTGTGGCCGTGCGACCCAGGATGTCCTTGGCTTTGGCCGTATCCTGCACACCAGGCAACTGGACGACGATGCGGTCCAGGCCCTGTTGCTGGATCACCGGCTCCGCCACGCCCAACTCGTTGATGCGGTTGTGCAGAGTCACCATGTTCTGTTTGAGGGCCTGCTCCTGGATCGTGCGGGCCGCTGGCAACTTGATGCTGGCGGTGAGTTTGATGTCGGCGCCGTCGGGTGCTTCAACAGTCTGCAACTCGGCAAACTGGTCGGCCAGAATGCGTTTGGCGGACTCCAGCGTCTGGGTGTCGCGGAACCGGACCTCGATGGTCTGCCCGTTGCGGCTGATGCCTCCATGGCGGACATTCTTTTCGCGCAGCACCGTGCGCAAGTCACCCGACAACGATTCGGCCTTCTTGGTGAGTGCTGCCTGCATGTCTACCTGCAACATGAAATGCACGCCACCGCGCAGGTCAAGACCCAGGTACATGGGTGCCGCACCCAGTGCCGAGAGCCATTTCGGCGAGCGCGACAGGAGGTTCAGGGCCACGATGAACGGTGGATCGGCCGGGTCGGGAACCAGCGCCTTCTGGATCGCGTCCTTGGCCTTGAGCTGGATATCGGTATTGTCGAAACGCGCCTTGATCGAGGTGCCTTCGAAGGTGATTGCATCGGCCACGATTCCGGCCGACTTGAGCGCCTCCTGCACCCGCGCCTGGGTACCACCGTCCACCTTGACAGTGGCCTTCGCTGATGAGACCTGCACCGCAGGCGCCTCACCAAAAAAATTGGGCAGGGTGTAGAACACGCCCACCAACAAAGCGACCAGGATGATCGCGTATTTCCAGACCGGGTAACGGTTCATGATGGGATTTCCGGAGCGCCGGTGCGCCGCCTACTTGATGCTTCCCTTGGGCAGAACCTGAACCACTGCGCTGCGTTGCACCTGCACTTCAACGCCACTCGCCACATCGAGAGACAGGTAGCTGTCGCCCATCTTCGCCACCTTGCCAAGCAGACCACCGGCAGTCACCACCTCATCACCCTTGGCCAGCGCGTCGATCATGGTGCGGTGCTCCTTTTGCTTCTTCATCTGGGGGCGAATCATGACAAAATAAAGCACCACGAACATGAGCACCAGGGGCAACATGCTCATCAGCGAGGACTGCATGTCTCCACCTGCAGCAGCAGGTGCGGTTTGGGCAAAAGCAGAAGAAATAAACACGGGCAACTCCACGACAAACTGTTAATTGAATCCGCGCGCAACAGTGTTTCACCGTCTGGCAGGCAACTTTGCATTGTATGCGGCGCTCTTGCGGGCAATGCGCCGGAAAGACCTTATCCGCATATCTTCCATCCACGGGCACTGATGATCAATGGCTGACCACGAAGACGACTCCCACTCTCACCTCGGCGACATGGATGTACGTGTTCGCGCGCTGGAGACACTGCTGACCCACAAGGGCTATATCGATCCCGCCGCACTGGACGCGATCATCGAGACCTACGAGACCCGCATCGGTCCGCACAATGGCGCCGCAGTCATTGCCCGGGCCTGGGCCGACCCGGCATTCAAGCAATGGTTGCTCACCGATGCCACGGCCGCCATTGCGTCGATGGGTTATGGCGGTCGCCAGGGCGAACACATGGTCGCGGTGGAAAACACCGCGCAAGTGCACAACATGGTGGTCTGCACCTTGTGCAGTTGTTACCCCTGGCCGATCCTGGGCCTGCCACCCGTCTGGTACAAGAGCGCGCCGTACCGGTCCCGGGCCGTCATGGATCCGCGCGGCGTTTTGCGTGACTTCGGGATTCAGTTGCCGCCAGACACGGTGTTGCGGGTCTGGGACTCGACGGCGGAAGTCCGGTATGTGGTGATCCCGATGATGCCGCCGGCCGCACAGGGCCTGGCCGAACATGCCCTGGCCGGCCTGGTCACGCGCGACGCCATGATCGGCACGGGCCTGGCCCTCGACCCCCCACCTGCCATGGTGAGCCCATGAATGGCGCGCATGACATGGGCGGCCTGCAGTGCTTTGGCCCGGTCCGTCCCGAGGTCGGTGAGCCCCGGTTTCATGCGCCGTGGGAGAAACGCGCACTTGCCATCACCCTGGCCATGGGCGCCACCGGGCAATGGAACATCGACCTGAGCCGCGCTGCCCGGGAGTCCTTGCCGGCAGACGTTTACCTGCAAAGCAGCTACTACGAAATCTGGATCCGGGCGCTGGAGCTCCTGATGCTGGAGCGCGATCTGGTGCAACCTGGTGAACTGCACAGCGACGGCCAGAGTCTGCCCGCCAAGGTTGTGGCGCGCATACTGCATGCAGACCAGGTGGCAGCCACCCTGGCCAAAGGTTCGCCCACCAGTCGACCTGCATCGGCAGCGGCCCGGTTCCGGCCCGGCGACCGGGTCATGGCCAGGAACATGCACCCACCCGGCCATACACGCCTCCCACGCTACGTGCGGGGCCATACCGGCACGGTACAACTGGTTCACGGCGCACATGTTTTTGCGGACACGCACGCCACGCGTGTATTGCCCCCGTTCGACGACACCGCACACTGGCTCTACACGGTCGTCTTCAACGCACAGGAGTTGTGGGGACCACAGGCCGACAACACGGTTCAGGTCAGCGTGGATGCATGGGAACCCTACCTGGTGAACGCCGCATGACCCA
>JAYVRP010000601.1:0-1672 GCA_043776215.1 Rhodoferax sp.
GCGCCATGGCGGTACCTGCCTCAAGCGCGAAGGCGATTCGCTGCTGGCACGCTTCGATACCGCCGACGAGGCACTCGCCACGGCCCGCGCCATGCTGGCAGTGACGCAGGCCATCAATCCTGATCGCAAGCCCGAGGAGCGCATCGAGGTCTGCATCGGACTGGGGTATGGCGAGGTGCTGCGGGTGCAAAACGATGTGTGGGGCGCCGAGGTCAACGCGGCCTCCAAACTCGGCGAAGACATGGCCCGGGGTGGCGAGATCCTGGCCACCGCGAGTTTCCGCGATGCGGTGCCGCTGAAGCCCTTCGCGCGCCACGGCGTGATGTTCGGCGACCGGCCGGTGTACCGGTGGTCGGGCACCTGACCTCACGCTGGCCAGGCTATTGACCTTTCCGGAATTCATTACACCGTTCGGGCTGAGCCTGTCGAAGCCTGCCCTGAGCCTGTCGAAGGGCCCTCGCGAGCCCTTCGACAGGCTCAGGGCGAACGGTAGAGTTTTGTCGCGAAATATGGAAACCTCAATAGTGCGGCTCTGCTTGGTCGTCGCAACAGATAATCTTTTTCGCCATCTGTTTCACCACCAGGAGCCTCCAAGATGATCACGTTTTACTGGAACGCCGCCCCCAACCCGGCGAAAGTGGCCTTGTTTCTGGAAGAATCCGGCCTGCCCTACGACATTGTTGCCATCGACACCCGCAAAGGCGAGCAGCACGCGGCCGCCTACACCGCGCTCAACCCGAATGCCAAGGTGCCGGCCATCGTGGACGATGGCGTCGTGGTGTTCGACAGCAACGCCATCCTTTTGTACCTGGCCCAGAAGAGCGGGCAGTTCCTTCCGCCCGACACACCCCAGGCACGGGCGGACATGCTCTCGTGGCTCATGTTCATTGCCAGCGGCATCGGGCCCTACAGCGGGCAGGCGGTGCATTTCAGGCGTTACGCGCCCGAGCCTATCCCTTATGCGGTTCAGCGTTATGACTTTGAGGCCTGGCGCCACTGGAACATCATCGACCAGCGCCTGGGCACGCAAAGCCACATGGTGGGGGACAGCTACACGCTGGTGGACATGGCCTTGTGGGGCTGGGCACGGGTGGTGACTGCCGTGCTGGGAGACGGCGCCATGGACAAGTTGCCCAACGTGAAGCGGCTGCTCGACGAGATCAACGCCCGGCCCGCCGCCCCACGCGCCGAAGCGATCAAGACGCGGTACACGTTGAAGACCGAGATGGACGATGAAGCGCGCAAGGCCTTCTTCCCGCATATGACGACAGCCACTCCATAATCACCGCTCCCGCATTGCACCCGCACTGCACCTCAAGGACCCCCATGATCAAGTTTTACTGGAACACCGCACCCAATCCCGCCAAAGTCGCGCTTTTTCTGGAAGAAAGCGGCCTGCCCTACGAGCTGGTGCCGGTGGACACCCGCAAGGGCGAGCAGCACCAGGCGGCCTACACCGCCATCAACCCGAACGCCAAGGTGCCGTCGATCGTCGATGGGGAGGCCGTGGTGTTCGACAGCAACGCCATCCTGCTGTACCTGGGCGAAAAATCAGGCCAATTCCTGCCGGCCAACACCCCCCAGGCACGCGGGCAGATGTTCTCCTGGCTGATGTTCATCGCCAGCGGCATCGGGCCGTTCAGCGGGCAGGCCGTGCACTTCAAGCACTATG
>JAYVRP010000602.1:0-1670 GCA_043776215.1 Rhodoferax sp.
CGTTTGCAGTTAGTTTGTTTGAATCTGTTTTACGAGCGCATTCAGCTCGACATGCACCACAGCGATTCCGAACCCACGTCGAAACCAATGCAGCCCCTCGATATCTATTTTAGGCTGGGGGCAGCAATTCCAAGAGCTCCAGCGGAGAATTTATTGCAGCGTCCGCACCCCAACTGCGGGTGTCTGCGCCATGACCCAGATAACCATAGGTGGCCGCCACCGTGGCCATGCCGGCTGCGCGGCCGGCCATGATGTCACGTTCGTCATCGCCCACGTACAGGCATACCGAGGGGTCCACGCCAATGCGGCGTGCCGCTTCGAGCAAGGGCGCGGGGTGGGGCTTGATGTGGGCGGTCGTATCGCCGCATACCATCACCGCTGCCGTCTTGAACATCGCTATGCCACCGGTCTGGGGTACGGCAAACCGCGCCGCCTTGTTGGTCACTACGCCCCACACCAGGCCGCGCGACGAGAGACTTGCGACCAGCGCCGGTGCGCCCTCGAACGCGCAGGTTCGTCGCATCATGCATCGCTCGTAGTTGATGAAAAACTCTTCCTTGAAGGCGGCAAAGTCGGCGTGATCCGGGTCAAGGCCAAAGGCCACGCGAAGCATGCCGCGCGCCCCGGAGCCGGCCATGAGTCGGTAATGCGCCAACGCCAAGGAACCAAGGCCCCGCGCCAGACGCATCTCGTCTGCCGCCGCCGCCAGGTCGGGCGCACTGTCGATCAACGTGCCGTCGAGATCAAAGAGAACGGCCTGGACATGGCCAAACCGTGGCTGCAACACCGTCATGGGTCCTGGCTCAAAGGCCGCTGCGTTGCAAAAAGATAGTTGACGCTGGTATCGCCATCAAGCCAGTAGCGACTGGTCAGGGGGTTGTACTGCATGCCCCGGGCGTGCCGCAATTCAAGGCCCGCCGAGCGAGAGAACCGAGCCAATTCGCTGGGCCGAATCAACTTGGCGTAGGCGTGTGTTCCGCGGGGCAGCAGGCCAAGCACGTATTCCGCACCCACAATTGCAAATGCGAAGGATTTCGCGCTGCGGTTGATGGTGGAGAAAAACACCCAGCCCCCAGGACAGACCAAGGTGGCGCACGCATGAACGATGGCAACCGGGTCAGGCACATGTTCGAGCATCTCCATGCATGTAACCACGTCGAAACTTGCGGGCTGCTCCAGCGCCAGGGCTTCAGCGCTGACCTCTCGGTACCTCACTCGGGGGGTCTCGGCTTCCAGGGCATGCAGCTGCGCCACACGCAGTGACTTGGTCGCAAGGTCAATGCCCAGTACCTCTGCCCCCTTGCGCGCCATCGCGTCCGCCAGAATGCCACCGCCACAACCGATATCGACGACCTGCTTCCCATGAAGCGGGCACAGCTGGTTGATCCAGTCCAGTCGAAGCGGGTTGATTTCATGCAGCGGCCGGAATTCGCTGTCTTTGTCCCACCAGCGATGCGCGAGGTCGGAGAATTTGGCAAGCTCGGCCGGATCGACGTTGGCAGTAAGGGTCATGGCGGGATTATCGGCATTCGAGCTGGCATGGGATGCAATGCAAGTGCTTGACCGACTTCCATCGGCATAGGGGGCAGCCATTATCGGCTGCGCCCCTGCCACACCACCCGGCATGCGGGTCCGCACCGGGCGGTTCGAGAAGTTGAGGTCATGAGAGC
>JAYVRP010000603.1:0-1670 GCA_043776215.1 Rhodoferax sp.
ACCGGGAACGATGGAGCGCATCCTGCGCTTGATGAGCGACAAAAAAGCCTCCGACGTCTACCTCTCGGCGCATTCGCCGGCGCTGATCAAGATCAACGGCCTGTGTATCCCCATCAACAACCAGGTGTTGCCACCGGACGCGCCGCGCACGCTGCTGGCGGAAGTGCTGCCCGCCGACCGCATGGCGGAGCTGGAGACCAGCGGTGAACTCAACATGGGGTTTCCGGTTCCCGGTGTCGGACGTTACCGTGTCAGCGCGATGCGCCAGCGGGGCTCGATCGCTGCGGTGATCCGGTTCATCACGCTCGATATTCCGCCGCTGGCCAATCTGGGTCTGCCGGCAGTGCTGGCCGACCTGATCATGGAAAAGCGCGGCCTGTTGCTGATGGTGGGCGCCACCGGTTCCGGCAAAAGCACCACGTTGGCCTCGATGATCGACTCGCGCAACGAAAGCCTGGCCGGGCACATTCTGACCATCGAGGACCCGATCGAGTTCCTGTTCAAGAACAAGCGTGCCGTCATCAACCAGCGCGAAATCGGCACCGACACCGAGAACCTGCAGGTGGCCCTCAAGAACGCATTGCGCCAGGCGCCGGATGTCATTCTCATCGGCGAAATCCGGGATCGCGAGACCATGTCGGCGGCATTGGCCTACGCGCAGTCCGGCCATCTGTGCCTGGCCACCATGCACGCCAACAACAGCTACCAGGCCCTGAACCGGATCCTGAGTTTCTACCCGGTGGAGGTGCGTCAAACGATGCTGGGTGACCTCGCTGCGGCGCTCAAGGCCGTCATCTCTCAGCGCTTGTTGCGCACGGTCAGCGGCAGCCGCACACCCTCGGTGGAGGTCCTCCTGAATACCAAACTGATTTCCGAACTGATCGAAAAGGGCGACTTCTCCGGCGTCAAGGAGGCACTGGAAAAATCAATGGCTGAGGGCTCCCAAAGCTTCGAAGCCGATATTGCGCGCCTCATCATGGACGGTACCGTGGACCGCAAGGAGGGCCTGTCCAATGCCGACTCGCCAACCAACCTGATGTGGCGCATGCAAAACGACTTCGCCAAAGCCGTCGTACAACCGGCTCAGGATGACCCGGACGATGAACCCTCGTTCACCGAGATCACGCTGGACGTCAAGCACTGATATGTCGCCCGCGCTGCACCTGGCCGAACAACTCATAAGCCGGGCCTCGGTGACAGCCACCGATGGCGGGTGCCAGGGCATCATTACGCGCCGGCTGGAAGTCCTGGGCTTTGTCTGCGAATCGCTTCCCTTTGGCCCGCCGGAATGGCGCGTGAGCAACCTGTGGGCCAAACGCACCGGGTCGGTGCGCGGCCCGGGCCCGGGCCGCTTGGTGGAGTTCGGACCCCCCAACGCCACCATCCACCAGATCGACGAACACATCCGGCGCGACGACATCGAGACCCTCAAGAACATCTACCGGCGTGTTCTCGAAAACCTGCAAAGCGCCGAGCCGGCATGACGGTCAGCGAACTTGTCGATCACGCAGCGGCCCGTCTCGAAGCTGCGGGAGTGGCTTTCGGCCATGGCACCACCAACGCATTCGACGAAGCGGCGTGGCTCGTGTTGTGGCAGCTCGGGTTGCCACTCGACACCCCCCTGGAAGAGCCGGATACCCCGGTTGTCACACCCTTGCAGCACGCGCAGG
>JAYVRP010000604.1:0-1669 GCA_043776215.1 Rhodoferax sp.
GCGTGGCGCCGACGCGGCCTGCATGCCTTTGCCTTGGGCGTCAGCCTTGTGCTGTTGATTTCGATCAGCATGTACCTGGGTTGGGTCCCGCAACGTGATGCGGCGCAAGCGTCCGACTCCGCCCTGCGCAACACCGTTTTCAAGGAATATACCCAGCAGGGGTTCACGATGCTCATTTTGGGCGCCATGGCCATGTCCATGGCTCTGCTGGAAAATGCGTTTTCAAAACGGATAGTTTATTTTTCGGTGGCGGCGCTGGCGCTGGTCAACGCCATGTTCATGCTGCAAAGCCGCACGGTCTTTCTCGTCCTCGTTCCGCTACTTGGATACTGGGTGTGGCGCGTCACCGGGGCACGCGTGAACTGGCGCTCTGTGGGCATGACAAGCGTGGTGATAGCCGCGCTGCTGGTATCCGCCTGGTTCGGCTCGGCCCGGATGGCGGGCATGTTTTCAAACGACGTCCCGCGTTATGCGGCCAGCAGGGAGCCGAGTTCCACTGGAATTCGACTTGAACTATGGCGGCGTACACTGCCCATCATTGCTGCCGCGCCGGTCTGGGGCCACGGGCTGGGGCAATGGCAGCCACTGTACCGCCAGGCCATAGAGAAACTCCCCGATTTCGATGTGTTCTTCACGGGCCACCCACATCAGGAAATGCTGTTGATCCTGTCCGAGCAAGGCACGGTCGGGCTGCTGATCTATGTGACGCTGTTGGTGGGCTTGGCGCGCTACATACTACGCCTCGATCAGCCTGAGCGGGACATCTATGCCTGCCTGCTGCTGGCCTATTTGAGTGCCGGACTGGTGAATTGCCTGTGGGCCGACTTTACCCATCGGCACGTCCTGATCTTGCTGCTGGCGTGTATTCCATTGGCCAGAAGCAACCGTTTCTGTACCGGCAAGGCTCCCGGGGCCGCGCCGTGACTGCAGTAAATCCACTCGATCAGGTGACGATCATTTGTGTCACCTACAAGAGTATTTCACTGATCGGAGCTCTCGGCAAAACCTTGCTGGCATTTCCCAAGGTCGTGGTGATCGACAACGCCAGCGGGGACGGAACCGTGGCGGCTTTGCGTATGCACGTACCACATGCCACCATCATCGAACGCCCGAGCAATGGCGGTTTTGGCAAAGCCAACAACGAGGCCATGGCCCGCGTCGAGACGCCTTTCGCGCTGCTGCTGAACCCAGACTGCGATATCGATGCCGATACGCTGCGGACCCTCGTAATGACCCTCAGTCGCTACCCCACCGCCGGCGTGGTTGCGCCGCAAAGCTGGACGAGCGCAAATAAACCTCAAATGTGCTTTCGCCCGGCCTTCTTCGAGACAAAGCCCAAAGGCCCTTACCGGATTCCCGCTGGCACCTGTTGCGCCAAATGGCTACACGGCTGCTGCCTGTTGTTGCGCACCCAGGCATTCAGGCAAATTCGGGGCTTTGACGAGCAATTTTTTTTGTATTACGAGGACGACGATTTGTGCCTGCGCATGTTGCAAGCAGGGTTCGAGTGCCTGTTCGAGCCGTCGGCCCAGACCCGGCATATCGGCGGAGCGTCTTCCACACCCAGCTATAAAACCGAGTTCAAGAAACACTTTCATTACTCGCGCTCACGCAATTTGGCGATCCGAAAGTATTTGGGCACGGGTGCAAGCTGGCGTTACGTGGCAAA
>JAYVRP010000605.1:0-1668 GCA_043776215.1 Rhodoferax sp.
AGTCCGGGCACACCATGACCGGTGCGCCGTTCAGCCAGACTTGCTCTTCCTGCAGTTGCAAAGCGGTGGAAGGGTCGATGTCGAAGTCGATTTCAAGTATGCGCCCGACCCGGGAATCTTCAATGGCCAGCTCCCAGGTCAGGAACACTTGGGTGCAGTCCCGGTCGGACGTGAAGTCGGCCACGTCAAAGCAGTTGCTGCTGCGTTGAATGACGGCGTGGGGTTGGCCGGTATCGAAGACCACAACGGTCCCGCGCCTGAGCGGGAGCCGATGTCCCGATGCAGGGAAATGCAAATCCAGTCCCCTGTCATCGCTCAGAAACAGGTTGCAGAATGCTGCGGCTCCATATTGCCCGCCATCGTGGTGGTACCTTGCGCCGCGGCAGACCATGAGGGCGACGTCACTGGCGGCCAGAACATCCGGCAGGCCGAGTGTGCGCGCCCACGTGGACACTGCGTGCACGCAGTGCGTGTAGTCCGGCCAGCGTGCACGTGCTCGCGCCAGGGACAGAGTCTCGACGTCTCCCGGCTCCAGGGCCAGCCGCGACGCGACGTCGCGCTCCCAATCGGCCAGCAGCCGCGCAGGGGGCTCGGGGATGTCCAGCAGACCATACAGAACGACATCACTGACGCTTCGACTGCGCAGGGCGTCGCCACTCCAGAAATAGGAGGTCGGGGCGTCTCGTGGGCGATGGGCTTGCGGGGTCAGGGCCACGGGGACCCGTGTAGTTTTGCGTTGTCTGCGTTCCATTGAATCGGCCGTGACGTGGTGTCAGACCCGCTTCAAGCCCAGTTTGCGGTAGACAGTCGCCCGGCTCACGCCCAGCTGTGCCGCCGCCTGGGACACGTTGCCCCGCGCGTCGTCCACGGCTTTGTGGATCAGGGCTGATTCGATGTCCTTCAGGCGGCGCGGGTCCCGCGCTGGCGGCAGTGGAGCCGGGGCCGGATCGTCGGTGCGCCGGACGGCGAGGGGGCTGCGCGTGGACGCCGCGAGCACCTGCAGGCGCAGGCCGGACCACAGGGGCACATCGACGGCCCGGTCGGGGTGCCGCGCCGCGTCGAACAACATGCCGAGTGGCACCGCGAAAAGCTCGCTGCCGTGGGGGTTTCTGGCAAGGGGGTTGGCGGCACTGCCGAGCAGCGGCAGCATCTGGCGTGCCGCACCGTTGCTTGCAACCACGTGTCCATCGGCGTCCAGGCCCAGCAGGCCGTCGGTGTCATCGCCCAGCCGGTGGCCCGGCCAGTTCAGGCGCAGCCGCAACGTATGTTTCTGGCGCAGCGTCAGGATGTTCTCGATGCTGCGTGCCGACTGCGCCACCAGGTGCTTGAGCTCCGGTCGCTCCGGGGTGTCCACGCCGGTCAGGTCGAGCATGCCGACGCATTCACCGCGTGGCCCGAACAACGGCGCACCGGCGCAACTGTAACTCGAAGTGTCGTTGAAGAAGTGTTCGCCGCGATGCAGCCAGACCGGCTTCAGCTCGGCCAGTGCGGCGCCAATGGCGCTTGTGCCGACACGGCGCTCCGACAGGTCAGCGCCGATGCGGGTGATCAGGTCGGCCCGGCGGTCACGCCGATCAATGGGGCCATTCACATCGACCACCACGCCTTGCGCGTTGGTCAGGATGGCGAAATAACGCGTGTCCGCCAGTGCCCGGCCAAGCTCCTGCA
>JAYVRP010000606.1:0-1668 GCA_043776215.1 Rhodoferax sp.
GGCGTCACCCCGGCCTCGGCAAATGCGCGCGGCCCGGACCAAGCCGCACCGGAGAAGGACAAATCGATCTGCCCGCTTTCCTGCCCCTTGATGGCTTCGCCTGCGCCCAGCACGTTGACCACCGGGCGCTGGAGTGCGCGCGCGATCTCGGGCCGGGTCACGACCAGCGCGCCGCCGCCGTCGCTCACCACACAGCAGTCAAGGCGGCGCAGCGGGTCGGAGATCAGCGGCGAGGCCAGCACCTCCTGCACCGTCACCACGTCGCGCAACATGGCATGCGGGTTGTGCTGCGCGTGGTGCGCGGCGGCCACCTTGATCCAGGCCAGCTGCTCGGGCGTGGTGCCCCAGTCGTGCATATGGCGCATGGCCACCATGGCATACATGTTGACCGTGACCGCACCGAACGGCGACTCGAACGGCGCGTCAGGCACGTGGGGGCCCCAGTTGCGCGGCTGGGTGCCGCTGGAGGACTCGGAGCGCGGCCGCCCGGCCAGCGTGATCAGCGCCACGTTGCATTTGCCGGCGGCAATCGCTTGCGCCGCATGGGCCACGTGAATCAGATAGGACGACCCGCCGGTGTCGGTGGAGTCCACATGGCGTGGATGCAGGCCGATGTAGTCGGACATGCTCAGCGGCCCCAGGCCCGGAGCGTCGCCAGCGCAGAAATACCCGTCTACGTCCTGCAGGGTCAGGCCGGCATCGAGCAAGGCCCCGCGCGCCGACTCGGCGTGCAATTGGGCCACGGTCTTGTCGGGGGCTTTGCGGGTGGGGTGCTCGAAGGCCCCCGCGATGCAGGCTTTGCGCTGGATGCTCATGCTGGTGTGTGATGGAGAGTTTCGGAAATCATGACAAAGGCCTGTCCGTTCGCCCTGAGCTTGTCGAAGGGCCCCCTTCGACAGGCTCCCTTCGACAAGCTCAGGGCAGGCTTCGACAGGCTCAGCCCGAACGGTACAACGAACTGCGAAAAGATCCAAAGTTGTGGATGCGCAAAGGATAACGCGGCAAGCCTCAATCATCGATCCCGGCGGCCGCGTGGCGGCGTCCCCGGCGTGACACGGGGGGTCCATGGCTGGCCGGGACAATAATGGCCGTTGAACGCAATATGAGACAAGATCAGCCACTCGCCGCTGGCCGGGCCGCCAGCTTGCTTCAACGACCCCCCGCACCCCACGCCGCCAAGCCCTGACACATGCCTTTCATCGACACCCGCATCAACCCGCAAAGCGAAGCCTTCGCCACCAACCGCGCGCACATGCTGCGCCTGCTGGCCGAGGTGCGCTCGCTGGAGCAGCGCACACGCGAGCGCTCGGCACAGTCCAAACCCTTGTTCGACAAGCGCGGCCAGTTGCTTCCGCGTGACCGCATCGCCCTGCTGCTCGACCCGGGCAGCGATTACCTCGAGCTTTCCACCATGGCCGGTTTTGGCCTGGACCACCCGGACCCGGCCAAGTGCAACCCGGGCGCAGGTGTCATCACGGGCATTGGCTCGGTGGGCGGTGTGTGCTGCATGGTGGTGGCGTCCGACGCCGGCATCGAGGCGGGCTCCATCCGCGCCATGGGCCTGGAGAAGATGCTGCGGGCCCAGCAGCTCGCGCTGGACAACAAGCTGCCGTTTGTGCATCTGGTGGAAAGTGCCGGTGCCAACCTGCTGCGGTACAAGGTCGATGG
>JAYVRP010000607.1:0-1668 GCA_043776215.1 Rhodoferax sp.
GGTGTCAGGCGGACGGCAGCTGGTAATCCTTGAGCATTTCACGCAAGCGGGTCTTCTGCATTTTGCCGGTGCCGCCAAGCGGTATCGCGTCGACGAAGATGACGTCATCGGGCACCTGCCATTTGGCGATCTTGCCTTCGTAGAACGCCAGTAGTTGCTCCCGGGAGACGTCTGCCCCCGGCTTCTTGACCACGGCGATGATCGGCCGCTCGTCCCATTTCGGGTGCCTGATGCCGATACAAGCCGCCATCGCGACCGCAGGATGGGCCACCGCGATGTTCTCGACATCGATCGAGCTGATCCACTCGCCCCCGGACTTGATCACGTCCTTGCTGCGGTCGGTGATCTGCATATAGCCGTCCGGGTCGATGGTGGCCACATCGCCCGTGGGGAACCAGCCGTCCACCAGCGGAGAGCCCGATTCGGACTTGAAATAGTCGCGAATGATCCAGGGCCCTTTCACCAGTAGATCGCCGAAGGACTTGCCGTCCCAGGGCAGTTCGTGACCGTCGGGATCGACGATTTTCATGTCCACGCCGTACAGCCCGCGGCCTTGCTTCACGCGCACCTTCATCTTTTCGTCGGGCGCCATGGCGATGTGCTTGTTCTTCAACGTGCAGACAGTGCCCAGGGGCGACATTTCGGTCATGCCCCAGGCATGCAGCACCTCGACCCCGTAGTCGTCGTTGAACGCCGTGATCATGGCCGGCGGGCATGCCGAGCCGCCAATCACGGTGCGCTTGAGCGTGGAGAAACGCAGGCCTCCAGCCTGCATGTGCCCCAGCATCATCTGCCAGACCGTGGGCACGCCAGCGGCGAAAGTGACCTTCTCGAATTCGATCAGCTCGTAAATCGACCTGCCGTCCATGGCCGGGCCGGGGAACACCAGTTTGGCGCCGGTCATGGCGGCAGAATACGGCAGGCCCCAGGCATTGACGTGAAACATCGGCACCACCGGCAGTACGCTGTCGCGGGCGCTCATGTTCAATGCGTCGGGCATGCCGCCAGCAAATGCATGCAGGATGGTGGACCGGTGGCTGTACAGCGCGGCTTTCGGATTGCCGGTGGTGCCGCTGGTGTAACACATGCTCGACGCCGTGTTTTCGTCGAATTCCGGCCACGTGATGGTGCCAGGATGTGACCCGATCCAGGCCTCGTAACTGGTCAGGCCGGCAATACCCGAGTCCTGTGGCAACTTGTCGGCATCACACAACGCGATGTAGTGCCGGATGGTGGTGGCCTTGCCCTGGATGGCCTTGATGATGGGCAGAAAACTCAGGTCAAAACACAGAACCTGGTCGTCAGAGTGATTGGCGATCCAGGCAATCTGGTCCGGATGCAGGCGCGGATTGAGTGTGTGCAGCACGCGGCCGGTTCCGCTGACACCGAAATAGAGCTCCAGGTGCCGGTAACCGTTCCATGCCAGTGTGGCCACGCGGTCGCCGAACGCCACGTTCAAAGTCTCCAGTGCATGGGCCACCTGGCGGGAGCGTGTGGCAATCTCCTTGTAGGTGCAACGGTGGATGTCTCCTTCCACCCGGCGCGACACGATTTCGCCCTCGCCATGGTGCCGGTTGGCGTACTCGATGAGTGACGAAATCATGAGCGGCTGGTTCTGCATGAGTCCAAGCATGGGTATCTCCTTGTTGAGCGGGGGTCGGGTTCATT
>JAYVRP010000608.1:0-5302 GCA_043776215.1 Rhodoferax sp.
CAGGGCCTCGCGCACCTTGGGGTTGTCGAACGGCGGCTTGCTGACGTTCATGCCCACCAGCGTGTAGCTGAGGTCGGGCACCTTGGCCGTCACGACGCCCGGATTACGCGCCAGTGCGTTGATGGTGATCGCATCCACCGACGGGAAAAACTGGTAGGTGCCGTTGGCCATGCCCGCCTGGCGCGTGCTGGACTCCGGCACGATGTTGAACTTCAAGCCCGACAACTTGGGCAGCCCGGCCATGTGGTAGTCCGGGTTCTTGACCAGGCCCACATACGCATCGGTCACCCATTTGTCGAACTTGAACGGGCCGGTGCCCACCGGCACTTTCTGCAGCTCGGCGGCATTGGCCACGGATTCGGCCGGAACGATCGCCAGGGCCTCCAGCTGCCCCACCAGCGGGAGCGAGGGCGTATTCAGGTTGATGACCACCTCGCCCTTGTCGGCCACGATCTCCTTGACCATGGACAGACGGCTGGCATACGGCGAGCCGGTCTTGGCATCGCGCACACGGTTGAGCGACGCCACCACATCCGCCGCCGAGAGCGCCTTGCCATTGTGGAACTTGACGCCGGGCTTGAGCTTGAAGCGGTAACTCAGGCCGTCCTTGGAGATGGTCCACGAGGTGGCCAGCGACGGAACTATTTTGAGGTCTTTGTCGATGGCGGTCAGGCCTTCATAGATGTTCTTGTTGATCAGCACCGTGTTGAACGCCGGCACCACATGCGGATCGAGCCCCGCCGGCGAGCCGTCGGCGGCGATCTCCAGCACCTGGGCTCCCGCCGCGCCCGCCAGCAGCAGGGCCGCAGCGGCGGCGATGCAACGAGCGCCCCAGCCGCGGGTCGAGGTGCCGGGGACACCGGAAAAATTCTTTGTCATGCCATCACTCCAGTTGGTTTGAGGAAAGGCGGCCGGTCTGGCCGGCCAGCCAAGGGCCCCATCAGGGCCGTGCGAATCAACGTTTCATCTTAGCACCGGAGTCCTTCATTTCCGCAGGGCGGAGATCGGCCCGCGCGTCTTGCGCATCAGCCATTCGGAATGACCGGCCACCAGGAAGTCGGTCAGTTCGCCCACCACCGAATAGCCCAACCGCGTGTACAGCTTGCGCGCCCCGGCGTTGAACGAGGACACACACAGGAACACATTGGCGTGGTCGCGAAAGATGCGCTGCTCCGCGAATGCGAGCAGCTCCGACCCGCAGCCCACCCCGCGAAACTCCGGCGCAACACCAATGGTCTGGATGTAACCCGCAAACGTGCCTTCCAGGTTCAACATCAGAAAGCCGGCGAACCGGTCGCCGACGTGGGCCACGTAACGCTCCCGGCCTGACGCACGCACGGTTTGCAGCAACGCATCACGCGGGTAACCCAGCGTCAGCCAAGGATCGGACGTGGCCATCAGATCGGCACAGGCCCGTTCCTGGGCCTCGGTCGTGAGCTTGGTGACAATGATCATCGGATCCCCGGCATGTCGGGGCAGAACAGCTCGCAGACCCAGTCGTGCAGCTTTGGGCGCAAGTCAATGAACAATCGATTATCGCGCCCCAGGGCCACGCGGTTGCTCAGGATCACGACCAGCAGGTCGTTGCGCGGGTCGAACCAGACCGAGGTGCCGGTGAACCCGGTATGGCCGATGGACTCTGGCGACAGGAAACCACCGCAACTCGCTCCGCTTGCGGAGGGCAACATGAACCCGAGCGCCCAATCGCCTGCTTCGACCGCGATGGCCCGCTGCGCGAACCAATGCGCGGTGTCGGGACGAACCGCATGGCACGGCAGGCCCAGCACCTGCGCACGCAGCATCAGGCCGAAGGCAGCCATATCCTCCAGGCTGCCGAACAGGCCGGCATGGGTTGACACTCCGCCCAGCGCCCAGGTGTTGTCGTCGTGTACCTCGCCTTGCAGGACCTTGTGGCGCCAGGGGCAGTTTTCGGTCGGTGCGTACAGGCCGCGTGCTTGCACGGGCACATTGCCGGGATGGAAGGCCAAAGTGGACGATGCATAGGCGTCACCCTGCAATCCGCTCCACACCGACAACAGATCGGTGCCGAACATCTGCTCCAGCAGGAAACCAAGCAGCATGAACCCCAGGTCCGAATACACTGCCCGTCCGGTGGGCGCCACATCGGCTCGGCCCAGCGCGGCCAGCAGCCAGTCACGTTTGTGTGTGAATGACGCATCCAGCGGGAGCGACTCGTAAAACGGCATCCACCAGGTGATGCCACTGGTGTGCGTGAGCAGGTCCACCACCCGGACAGACCCCTGTGCGAACCCGGGCAAGAAGTCCCTCACGCGGGAGTCGGCGTGCCAGCGCCCCTGGTCGAATGCGCGCATCATGGCCTGCTGCGTGAAAATCACCTTGGTCAGCGACGCCAGGTCGTAGTAGCGGTGGGTCGCACCCACGTCGATGTCACACAGAACCTGACCTCGGCGCCAGGCCCGCAACTGCACGCCCGGCGTTACCCCGGGGATGGCGGTAGCGACACGCTCGCTCAGTGTTTTTTCAGCGCCAGACAGACTCATGGGAAAAGGTGGGGTTGGTGATTTGGCTGGCGCACCTGGGCGCCGGACAGGCTGGAAGCCATGGTATTGTCGGCCAAGCCATGAACCCAGACTCTGCCCCGCCACTGCTTGATATCCAGGGTCTGACCGTGCGCCTGAAAACCCCGCACGGCCTGCTCACCGTGCTGGACCAGGTGTCGCTGCAGGTGCATGCCGGCCAGACCCTGGGGCTGGTGGGAGAGTCGGGCTGCGGCAAAAGTGTCACGGCACTGGCCGTCATGCGGCTGCTGCCGGCGCGCCAGACCCAATACGCTGCCGGCCGCATTCTGCTGGACGGCAGCAACCTGCTGGACCTGCCCGAAAAGGGCATGCGCGCCCTGCGCGGGAGCCGTATCGCGATGATCTTCCAGGAGCCCATGACCAGCCTGAACCCGGTGCTGACGGTCGGGGAGCAGGTGGCTGAGAGCCTGCGCCTGCACCGTGGCATGCGGGGCGGCACGGCCGACGCCGAGGTGGTGCGCCTGCTAGACCTGGTGGGCATTCCGGCCGCGGCAAGCCGCGCCAAGGCCTACGCCCACGAGTTGTCGGGCGGGCAGCGGCAGCGCGTGATGATTGCCATGGCCCTGGCCTGCCGGCCCCGCCTGTTGATCGCCGATGAGCCGACCACCGCGCTCGACGTGACGGTGCAGGCGCAGATCCTGCGCTTGCTCGACGACTTGCGCCACGAGTTCGGCATGGGCATGCTGCTGATCACGCACGATCTGGCGCTGGTGGCCGACCACTGCGACCGGGTGGCCGTGATGTACGCCGGCCGCATGGCCGAGCAACGCAGCGTGGCGCAGCTGTTCGGGAACCCGCTGCATCCCTACACACGGGCCTTGCTCACCACGGCGCCTGCCGGGCACCCGCCGGGCAGCCTGTTGCCGGTGATCGCCGGGTCGGTTCCACCCCTTGGTGAACGCGGATCCCAGTGCCTGTTCTCCTCGCGCTGCAGCAAGGCCGCACCGCGCTGCCAGACCGCCCCACCTCTGGCAGCGCTGGGGGATGATGCGCAAGAGCGCGTCGCCTGCTGGTTTGCCGAGCCTGCCTGAAACACGACGATGACAGACACGCCGATGGATTCGCGCGACACCGCCCCGCTGCTGCAGGTGCGGGGTTTGAGCAAGCAGTACCCCGCAGCGGGCGGCAAACCAGTGCAGGCGCTCAGCCAGGTGAGCTTCGACCTGCAGGCCAGCCGCACGCTGGGTGTGGTGGGTGAGTCCGGCTGCGGCAAATCGACCCTCGGGCGCACACTGATGCGGCTGCAGGACGCCAGTGCCGGCACGGCGCGTTTTGCCGGCATCGACTGGATTTCCCCGACAGCGCGGCCCGCACGTGATGAGCGCCGCCTGATGCAGATGGTGTTCCAGGACCCGTTCTCCTCGCTCAACCCGAAACACAGCGTAGGCGAGATCGTGCGCGAACCGCTGGACATCAACCCCGGCAGCAGCAGCCGGGCGGATCGCCGCCAGAAGGTGGCAGCGCTGCTGGGCACGGTCGGGCTTGCCGCGGGCGACGCCGACAAATATCCGCACGAATTCTCCGGTGGGCAACGCCAGCGCATCGCCATCGCGCGCGCGCTGGCCCTCGGGCCGCGCCTGCTGATCGCCGACGAGCCGGTATCGGCACTGGACGTGTCGATCCAGTCGCAGATCCTGAACCTGCTGATGGAGTTGCGCCGCCAGCACGACATGGCAATGGTGTTCATCTCGCACGACCTCTCGGTGGTGCGGCATGTGAGCAACGATGTGGCGGTGATGTATTTCGGCAGCATCGTGGAGATCTCGCCGGCGGCGGAGATCTTCCGCCAACCTGCCCACCCCTATACGCAGTTGCTGCTGTCGTCGATCCCGCGGCGCAGCCAGGTAGACGGGTTCACCCCACCAACAGGGACCCTGGAGGTGGCCGGTGCCGAGTTGCCGGATGCGTCCAACCCGCCACCCGGGTGCGCCTTCGCTGCGCGTTGCCCGCACGCGACGGCGACCTGCCATGCCAACACGCCGCTACTGGTCCGGCGCCAGTTGCCGCAGTCGGGGGCGCATGTGATCGTGGCCTGCCATTTACTGCCCATGGCCGTTGCATGAGGCAGCGTTACGCCGCCCTGGAGTTCAGGCTGCGAACGAATACGGGCCGCCGCGTTGCAGCGCCTGGCGATAGGCCGGTCGGCTCTGGAAACGCTTGACCCAGGCGGCGATGTTCGGGTATTGGGCGCGCAGGCCGCGCATCGCCTCACCGACAAAACTCATCTGGATATCGGCACCGCTGAGTTCGTCGCCCATCAGCCATGGTCGTCCCTCCAGAGACTTCTCGACAAAACCGATATGGTTGGCGATTTCGCTGTCGATGCGCGGCGCCAGCGGCGCGCCGGCCTCACCCAGTCGGCCCACATAGAGCTTGAGCATCAGCGGCAACATGGCCGAGCCTTCCGCGTAGTGCAACCACTGCTGGTAGGTGTCGTAGGCCGGCGTATCGACTGCGGGCTGCAGGCGGCCACCACCGTGGCGGCGGATGATGTAGTCGATGATGGCTCCCGACTCGATGACCGTTTGCGCGCCGTCGGTCAGCACCGGCGACTTGCCCAGTGGATGCACGGCAGTCAGCTCGGAGGGAGCCAAGCGGGTCGTGGCATCCCGTGCGTAATGCTTGATCTCGTAGGGCAGGCCGAGTTCTTCGAGCAGCCATAACACGCGCTGTGACCGGGAGTCGTTGAGGTGGTGAACGATCAGCATAGGGTTTCCTTGAACTTGGGAGTTTGCGAAGCT
>JAYVRP010000609.1:0-1665 GCA_043776215.1 Rhodoferax sp.
CGGGTAGACCGTGGCGGTCTCCACAAGTTTGCCAGTTGCGTCGACCACCGCGACCTTCACGCCAGTGCGGATACCGGGATCCAGGCCCATCACTACGCGCGGGCCGGCAGGGGCGGCCAGCAAAAGGTCGCGCAGGTTGTCTGCAAAGACACGGATGGCCACAGCTTGCGCCGTATCGCGCAGGCGCGTGAACAAGTCCCTCTCCGTGGACAGGCTGAGTTTCACCCGCCAGGTCCAGGCGACACACTTCTGGATGAAGTCATCGGCCGCCCGCCCCTGGCGCTGCCAGCCGACATGGCGGCCGATGCGAACTTCAGCCGCCGAGATGCCGGGCCCGGTCCCTGCGCAGGACGCCATGGCTACGTCAGGGAGCGCCACCTGCAGGTCCAGGATTTCCAATGCTCGCCCGCGAAACACCGCCAGCGCGCGATGCGACGGCACCTGGTGAATCGACTCGGAATAGTCGAAATAGTCGCGAAACTTGGCTACGTCAGGCTGGTTCTCGTCACGCCCGCTGCGCAAGCGGCTGTACAACAAGCCCTCTGACCACAACCACTCCCGCAACGGCTGCACCAGCGCAGACTGTTCGGCCCAGCGCTCGCTCAGCAGGTCCCGCACGCCATCGAGCACCAGCGCGGGAGTTGAAAAATCGGGGCGTTTATCGGCCTCATCGGCGGGCTCGGTCGCCGGTACGACATAAGCGACCGCCGCCTCATGCGGCAATTGGCACGGATCGGAGAGCAACAGGTCTGCAAGGGTCTCCAGGCCCGCCTCTCGCGCCATCTCGCCCTTGGTCCGGCGCTTCAACTTGAACGGGAGATACAAGTCTTCAAGTTCCTGCTTCGTACTTGCCGCAGCAAAGGAGGCGCGGGTCGCGCCATTGAGTTTTCCTTGTTCCTCGACCGCCCGGCATATGGCTAGGCGCCGGCCGTCGAGTTCCCGCAGGTACACAAGCCGGGATTCAAGTGCGCGCAGTTGGATATCGTCCAGGCCTGCGGTGGCCTCCTTGCGGTAACGTGCGATGAAAGGTACGCTGGCGCCGCCGTCGAGCAGGTCGACCGCCGCCTGGACTTGTGGCTCGCGGACCTCGAGTTCCTGCGCAATTTGCTGGATGGTGCTTGGCATGAAATGAAAGTTGGACAGTAAGGTTTTCGGGTCTGTGCCGACCACGCCATGGCGGGTGGAGGCGGCGAGTGTGCCATAGCGAGCCAGCGTGGCGGCGACCCATTCCAATAGTGCATCACTTCAGGAGGCAGGGCCATGGCGACTTCGCGCAATATTTTTTGCTGCTTGATCGTATCGGCGGTGTGGCTCGGGCGAGGAGCGCATGCCGCTGACCCGGCGGTCTGCCATGCGCAGTCCGGCGTCAACGTGACACCGGTGGTGGAACTTTTCACCTCGGAAGGGTGCAGTTCCTGCCCGCCGGCCGACCGCTGGTTGTCATCCCTGCGACCCGGCGCGGATTCCGATCCGGCTGCGGTGGTGCAGGGCTTCCACGTGGCCTATTGGGATTACATCGGCTGGGTTGACCGCTTCGCAAACCCGTTACACACCACGTGGCAGCGCCAGATCGCGCAATGGAACAGGCAAGGCTCCATCTACACACCGCAGGTGGTATTGAATGGCCGGGACTGGCGCGCTTGGCATGCCTGGGGCAACAAGATG
>JAYVRP010000610.1:0-1664 GCA_043776215.1 Rhodoferax sp.
CCGAATCGAATCAATCTGGGAAGCCGACAAGTCCGACAGATTGGCCAGCGTGCGCTTGCAAACCTTGGTGCCCTCGCGATAGGACTCACGCAACAAAACTGTGGGGTTGGAGCCTCGGTTTGGAATTATTTGAACATGCATGTCTACATTTATAAACTATTACATTGGTAATGTTAAGTAACTAACATGTCTATAAAAAGAAGCAACAAAAACCAGCAATGTCGTTGATTCACAAGGCATTTCCACCAAGAAGCAGGGCCAATGAGGCAGGAACTTCAGGTTAGTTTGGCTACGTCCTGAAACCATACGGCGGCAAATGCATTGACACGTCTATCGCATTGAGCTGGAAAAGAACCCGCGCCGCTGCGGGAAGTCGTCCCAAACATCGCATCAAATGCCACAACGACCGCTGGCGCCGGATCGTCGTCCGCACCGAGGAGTCCACGTGAACAATCGCCGCAAACTGCTGCTCGCACTCGCCGCCCCCATCGACCTGTTTGCGCAAACGTCGGGCGGCTATCCAACAAAGCCTGTGCACATCATTGTTGCGGCAGCGGCTGGCGGCGGTGACGACATACCTGCCCGCCATCTTGCCGCCAAACTCGGCGAAATACTTGACCAGCAAGTCGTCGTCGAGAACAAGGTCGGCGCGGGCGGCATGATCGGCCAGACCTATGTGGCCAAGGCGCCACCCGATGGTTATACCTTGTTGCTGGCTGGTGGCTGGTGGCTCGATGGCCGGGGCGCACTATGTCAATGCCAACATGGGTTATGACCTGCAGCGCGATTTCACGCCGATTTCCCTTCTGCCTGCTGGCAACCGCGCCGTGGGCATTTGCAGCGGCCCAGCACTTGCCGGTGAAGAACGTGAAAGAGTTCATCACACTGGCCCGTTCACAACCTGGCAAGCTGAGCTACGGGACGATCGGTGCAGGTCAGATTCCCTATTGGTCCGCCAAAATGTTCAACAGCATGGCGGGTATCGATGCGCTTGAGGCCACCTACAAATCGATACCTGACGCGATCATCGACGTGATCGCAGGCAGGCTGGATTACGTCTTTCCCGCAGTCTCCAACGCAGTCACCAGCAAGGACAAGCTGCGCATCCTTGCCGTCACCTCGCGTGTGCGCTCCGAAGTGCTGCCAGATGTGCCCACCATGATGGAATCAGGTCTGCCCGACTACGAAATGCCGGCGTGGAGGAACATCATGGGGCCGGCGGGCATGCGACGCGAGGTGGTCGAAATTCTCAATCGCGCCATGGTGCAAAGCCTGGCATCTGCGGACCTGCGCGGGAAATTGGCCGCAACCGGATCGGTCGCCACTTCCAGCACGCCCGACGAGCTGCGCAAGCGCTACGAGGATTGGAGTTGTATCTTCGGCAAGATTGCCAAGGACGCGGGACTGAAGCCGCAGTAGCGCGCACTGGCGGCGACGCGCAGGACGTGGTTGTTGGATCTGACGACCTTGGCGGCGGACATGCAGGCCGCGGTCCTGGACGACACGCTTCGCGACTGGATGTCGCTGCTCGACCTGGCCAGTGTCACGCCGTTGTCGTGGGAGGAGCAGCGGTGGCGGGTGGAAGGTACAGGTTTCCTCACTCGATCACCTCGGTCGCCTGCAACAGCATAGACTGGGGGATGGTCAATCCCATCGCCCGAGCG
>JAYVRP010000611.1:0-1663 GCA_043776215.1 Rhodoferax sp.
CACGCGCATCGGTTTCGGCGCCAAGGCGGTGGTGACCGGTGACGTGAGCCAGATCGACCTGCCCAGGACCCAGCTCAGCGGCCTGATTGACGCCGAGCGCGTATTGCGCCGGGTCAAGGGCATCGCCATCTGCCGGCTCACCAGTGCCGACGTGGTGCGCCACCCCCTGGTAGCCCGGATCGTGGACGCCTACGACATGCAGGCGGGCCAGCGCGAAGCCGATGCCGAGGCCGCGCAACCGGCCCCGCCCAGACGCGCCAAAACACCGGCCCGGAGCACCCGACCATGAGCCTGCGGCAACTCGCGTTGTCGCTGCAGTTCGCGCAACTTCAGGATGCCGCCATACACCGAGGCGCGCTGCCGCGCCACCTGGTCCGCCGCTGGATACGCCACGCGCTGGAGCAGGATGCCGAATTGACGGTCCGGATCGTTGACGCACCGGAGGGCCAGACGCTCAATCGCGACTACCGGCACAGGGACTACCCGACCAACGTGCTGACATTCGCCTATGGGGAAGCACCGCTGACCGCCGATCTGGTGTTATGCGCGCCCGTGGTCGCCCGCGAAGCTTTGGAAAACGGCAAGAGCCTGCAAGCCCACTATGCCCACCTGATCGTGCACGGCACCCTGCATGCCCAAGGGTGGGATCACGAGACCAGCAACACAGACGCCGCGGACATGGAGGCCCGGGAGACAGAAATCCTGGCCGGCCTCGGTGTTGGCGATCCCTACCACTGAGCGGCTCAGGGGCGCTGCTCGAACTCACGGTCGCGGGCGCCCAGGGCAGCGGCCGCGAGGTTGGCCAATTCGCGCGCCAGCAGTTCCAGCAGGTCCTCCAGCGTCACGATACCCGTCAGACGACCGGCAGCACCTGCGATCACCAGGCGCCGCAACCGGTTGGCACGCATGAGCTTCACGGCTTCCATGGCATCCATCTCGGGCGCAGCCAACACCAGCCCGACGGACATGATGTCCCCCACCGTGAACATCGCCGGGTCCAGCCCCTCGGCCATCAGGGCCAGCACCAGGTCACGGTCGGTCACGATGCCCACCGGCCGCACCTTCTGCTCGGCATCAACCACCACCAGAGCGCCGATATGGTGTTGACGCATCAGTTGCGCGGCCACCAGCGCCGTCGTCTCGGGCTCCACTACGGCTACCACCGCAGTGGCAAAGTCTTTCAGGCTGGTTGGCATGGCAGGCTCCTGGACGGGATTGGCAAAACGTTCACTGCTGGAATCATCGACCAACATGCGTCACGCCGCGTTGCGATGTGTCAACTGGCGGGCGCGATATGCAGCGGAATCGTCACCGGCCCATCGTTCAGAAGGCGGACCTGCATGGCGGCGGCGAAACGCCCGGTCTCGACCGGGGTGTGGATTTTTCTGGCCTGGGCCACGAAGTACTCGAACAGCCGCCGACCTTCGGCCGGTACTGCCGCCGAACTGAAGCCGGGTCGGTTGCCCCCCGACGTATCGGCCGCCAGCGTGAACTGGCTGACCACCAGCAAACCGCCCTGCACGTCCTGCAGGCTGAGATTCATCTTGCCCGCGCCGTCGCCGAATATCCGCAACTTCACGATCTTGGCCAGCATGCGGTCGGCCTGCACATCGGCGTCACCTCGCTCGGCACACAACAACACCAGCAGACCCGGGCCGATGCG
>JAYVRP010000612.1:0-1663 GCA_043776215.1 Rhodoferax sp.
GGCAGGCAGGCGTCGGATTCCGGGCTGCAGCGCCTGCTGGAGAGCCAGAACGAACTGCTGCGCCGCAGTACCGACGAAAACGCGCAAATGCGACGCAGCCTGCTGGACTTGCAAAACCAGATCGAGTCGTTGCGTGCCGAAGTGGCCCGGCAAAACGGCCAGGGCGAACAGACCATGCGCGACCTGGCCGACGTGCAACGGCGCCAGAAAGACCTGGCTTCCGGCCAGCAGGATCTGGCGCGCGGGGTCGACGAGCGGGTGCGGCAACTCGAACCGGTCAAGGTCACCGTGGATGGCCGCGAGATCCAGGTCGAACCGGCGGAGCGGCGCGCTTTCGATGCGGCACTGGCCAGCTTTCGCAGTGGCGACTTTGCCGCAGCCCAGTCGGCGTTTCTGGCGCTGATCTCGCGTTACCCCAAGAGCGGCTACCTGCCGTCCGCCCTGTTCTGGCTCGGTAATGCCCAGTACGCCACCCGCGATTACAAGGAAGCCATCACCAATTTCCGCATTCTTCTGCAAGCTGCGCCTGAGCACATGCGTGCACCGGAGGCCTTGCTCTCGATTGCCAATTGCCAGATCGAACTCAAGGATGTGCGCGGCGCGCGCAAGACGCTCGAGGATCTGGGCAAGGCTTATCCCCAGTCCGAGGCGGCTACGGCAGGCAAGGAGCGCCTGGCGCGTCTGCGCTAGCGCAGACCCAGGGGGCGGGGCGTACCGTGGTTCCTGATGCCATGCCGGTCGATGCTGCGGATATGGCGCGCCGGTTCGGTGCGCTGGATCGCCTGTACGGGTTGGTTGCGGCCGGCCGCATTCGTGCCGCGCACGTGGTGGTGGCCGGACTCGGCGGTGTCGGCTCCTGGACGGCCGAGGCCCTGGCCCGCAGCGGCGTCGGGCAACTGACCCTGATCGATCTCGACCATGTCGCCGAGTCCAACATCAACCGGCAGGTGCACGCGCTCGAATCCACTGTGGGTCAGGCCAAGGTGCAGGCGATGCGCGAGCGTATTGCCCAGATCAACCCGTACTGCAAAGTGACCTGCATTGAAGAGTTCGTCGACCGGGAGAACTGGCCCGGCCTGCTGACCGTGCCGGTGGATGCGGTGGTGGACGCGTGTGACCAGGTGCGTGCCAAGGTGGCCATGGCGGCGTGGGCGCGGCGCAACGATGTCATCTTCATTGCAGCCGGTGCCGCCGGCGGCAAGCGCCACGCGCAAAAGGTCGAGATTGAGGACCTGTCGGTCTGTACCCACGACCCCTTGCTGGCCCAGTTGCGCAACCGCCTGCGCAAGGAACACGGCGCCCCGCGCGAAGGCCGCAAGCTGGGTGTGGCCTGCGTGTTCAGCCGCGAGCCGGTGCAACCTGTGGATGCCTCGTGCGACATCGCGTCTGACGGCTCGCTCAACTGCCATGGTTATGGCTCGCTGGTCAGCGTCACCGCCACGTTCGGCCAGTGCGCGGCGGGCTGGGTTCTGAATGAAATTGCGACACAGGCAACAACCGGCGGCTGATTGCTGCATGAACCGGGCTATAATTTTAGGCTTTGCGGCGCAGCGAAAATGGGCGCCGAACGAGCAGGGGATGGGACGTTAGCTCAGTTGGTAGAGCAGCGGACTTTTAATCCGTTGGTCGGCAGTTCGAGCCTGCCACGTCCTACCAAACCCTG
>JAYVRP010000613.1:0-5291 GCA_043776215.1 Rhodoferax sp.
CGGCGACTACAAGGACCCGGGTTGGTACCGGCAACCACCCGGCACCCAGGCCTTCGAGTGGACTGGCGCATTGCCGGACCCGGCCCGATTCAAGGCCGAGGGTTCTGTATCCATGCCGCTGGTGGAGCCACCCGCCACGACCGTGCAGGTGCAAGTGCGCAAGCCCATGGGCCCCATGTCCCATTGAAATCACCCTGTGTTTCGTATTCATCAACTTCCATCGAAAGAAAACCAAACATGAAATCACTGAAAGCCGTGCTTTCTACTGCCCTGATTGCCTGCACCTTTGGCGCTTCGCAGAATCTATGGGCGCATGGCGACCCAGCCCATGCCAAGAAGGCCGGGCCGGTCAAGAAGGAACAAAAGGAATGGGGCATCGCAGGCGACGCCAAAGCCGCGAAACGCACGATCGAGATCAGCATGAGCGATACCATGCGTTTCACCCCCGACAAGATCGAGGTGCCGTTGGGCGAGACCGTGAAGTTTGTCATCAAAAACCAGGGCAAGATGCTGCACGAGATGGTGATTGGCACCAAGAAGGAGTTGGAGGATCATGCGGCTTTGATGCTGAAATTTCCCAACATGGAGCATGACGAACCCTACATGGCCCATGTCCCCGCGCGCAAGGCTGGCGAAATGGTCTGGAACTTCAACAAGCCCGGAGACTTCGACTTTGCGTGCCTGGTGGCAGGCCATTACCAGGCCGGCATGGTCGGCAAGATCAAGGTCGTCGGTATCGCCAAATAGCTGCCGGTAAAACAATCTCAAACACACAAGGACCTCCCATGAAAAAATATCTCGCCAGCGCCGCGCTGGTTGTCGCATCGCTGGCCGCCATGGCCCAATCCGCAAACAAGGACTGGGCCGACGCGGAGGTCCGCAAGGTGGACAAAGACGCGAAAAAAATCACACTCAAGCACGGACCGATCAAGAACCTCGACATGCCGCCCATGACCATGGTGTTCCAGGTGAAGGACCCGGCACTGCTGGAGAAACTGGCTGCGGGGGACAAGATCCGCTTCAGCGCCGAGCAGCAGCAAAGCGCCTATGTCGTCACAGCGGTCGAGAAAGTCGAAGCTAAATGACGCTGTGCTCGCACCACGGGTCGGGGCCAGACTGAGCGGCGCACAGGCACCCGATGGACATCCTTGCACATGGACTGTGGGCCAGCGCTGGAGTGGCGTTGGCTCAGCGGCGTTGGAGCCTGTCACGGCGAACCATGGCGGCCACGGTGGGCATGGCGGTGTTGCCGGACGTCGTGCACCTGCTGCCCTCCCTGGGTTGGGCTTTGTTTGGCGACGGGACTCTGGCCGCCCTGCGTGCGTACGCGGTCGCCCAGCCTGGCCAGGAGCCGGTCACGCCCGTGCTGGTCGAGCTGCTGACCCACAACCTGCACTGCATCCTGCACAGCGGCGTCGTGGCCGCCGTAGTGAGTGTGCTGGTGTGGAGGTTGCGGCCTGCCTGGTGGGTGCCTTTGCTCGGCTGGTGGTCGCATATCGTGATCGATGTGTTCACCCACTCGGCCGATTTCTACCCCTCGCCGGTCCTGTATCCGTTCACACAGTGGGGCTTCGATGGCGTGGCCTGGAACGCTCCATGGTTCATGGTGCTGAACTATGCCGTGCTGGCTGCAGTCTGGGCCTGGCTGCTGCATAAACGCTGGACAAACAGGGGAGCCGGGCGGTGATGGAAACACGCTTGCCGTTTCACGAATGGATGCAGCGCCGAGCAACTGCCTGGTGCCTGTGGAGTGGCCTGGGCCGAGTCGGCGGATGCCATGTGACACCGGGCCAGGCCTTCGCGATTGATCCCGGTCAATACCGCAGTCACTGATTGCTTCTAGAGTTGTACGGTGATGTCTTTGCAATACAAGGAGAGTGTGATGAAGAGACGGTATGCATTGCAGCTGGTGGCGAGCCTGGGGTTGGCGCCACTGACGTCGGGGTTGCTGGCGCAAGCCAAGCCGCAGGTCGAGGTATGGAAGGATCCGCAATGTGCTTGTTGCGGCGACTGGGTGGCCCACATGATGGCGAATGGATTTTCGGTGCACGTCAACAGTACAGGAAATGCTGCCGCGCGGTCCCGGCTCGGCGTGCCGGACAAGCTGGGGTCCTGCCATACTGCGCGGGTCGGTGGCTATGCCATCGAAGGCCATGTGCCAGCCAGGGAGATCCAGCGTTTGCTCAAGGAGCGGCCACCGGTGGTGGGGCTGGCGGTACCCGGCATGCCGGTCGGGTCGCCTGGCATGGACGGTCCCAGCTACCACGGCCGCAAGGACCCGTTCAACGTGCTCCTGATCGAGCGCAACGGTGCCACGCAGGTCTACCAGGCCTACAACAAGGCCTGATCGGGGCCGTTCGTGGGGAGCGAGTGTGTGGGGCGTCACTTCCGCCCGTTCCATCCTGCGATCTTTGACCAATGTCAACACGTGACCTGCCAGCACGCATAGACTTCCTTCATCTCCACCGCTGCGGACCATGACGCTTTTTTTCACCACCCTCGCGAAACGTCGCGCCGCCATGCTGGTGCTGGTGGCATGGGTGTTCATGCTGGTGTCAGGCATCACCAATGCGTGCCTGCTGGAGCGTGGCACGGCGCAACATGGCTGGTCAGGGGCAGGGCATTCCGCCAACCCACCGATGCCCGTAGCGCACGACCTGCATCGGGGCGACGCCCATGGCGATGACACCACTGCAACGGCGTCCAGGAAGTCCTGCCTGAAGGCGTGTGACGACGGTTCGAAGTCTTTGCTCAAGGCGCCCGCCGGAATCGACCTTGCCGATCCCGGTCCCGCCCTGCAGTTCGCCTCCGGATGGGATGCAGCGGCGTCGGCGGCGCTGCCCTCGGGACAGGTGCTCGACCCGGTGCCCCCCGATATGGGGCCACCTATTCGGGTACGCTTTGCGCGCCTGGCGCTTTAGCGACATTTGATTCGCGTGATCCGGCACGCACGGTGCCGTTGATTGCGTGTTCGCCCTGGTGGTTACGGCCACCTCGCGTGCCCCCGCTCGGACTGTGTGGCGCACCGACCCACACGGACTTTTCCACCACACCTTCTTTTTACCATCAGGACAAATCACCATGAAACTGCTTCAATGGACTACGGCGCTTTCACTTGTTTGTATCGGCTTGGCGCATGCCGGTGCGGTGGACATGGCGACCGGCGACGTCGTCAATGTCAACCGGGCGGGCAAACAGATCACGCTGAAGCACGGCGAGATCAGGAGTGTGTCGATGCCCCCGATGACGATGCCGTACCAGGTCAAGGACGTATCCTTGCTCAACAAGGTGCAGACAGGTGACAAGGTCCGGTTCACGGCGGAAAAGACCGGCGCCGGTATTTTGGTGACAGACATCCAGGTGGTGAAGTAGCGCGCAGGTCCAGACCCTTCCCGGGCCATCGTCATCAGGCACCCTGCAACAAACGTGATCCTGCTGGTCATGGTCGTGCAGCGCTTCAATCTGTTCGCCGGCGACCGCCAAAACCGGGTTCAACCCGGGCTGTCGCTGTCCGTCGTGTTGTCGGGCGGTTGGACCTTCTCCGAGCGCAGGTGGCAATTGGTCGTCAGGCAAAGTCCGTATGTGTGGACACTCAGAGGGCTCGGTACCGGGGCCCATTTCCCGTACAACGTTATTCAGGAGCATCCCATGAAGCGGCGCGAAATCCGATCCCATCTGATGGCCCCCCAGCGGTCTGCCCCTGCCAGAGGTCTGCTCCGAGCCGCTTGCACCGCACTGACGGTGACAGTCAGTGCGGCTCTGCTCGCACCCTCGGTGGCGCTTGCCCTGGAACTTGGCAGCGACGTCCAGACGCTGCTCGACCATGCGCGCTCGCAAAGCCCTGAGCTCGCAGCGATGCGCCACGAAGCCGAGGCTGTCACCCAACGCCTGCAGCCCGCCGGAGCGCTGCCCGACCCGGTGCTGCGCGTGGAACTGGAGAACTTCAACAACTATGGCAGCAACCTGGCGCCCAATTTGTTGCCGGCGCGTGTCGGTGACACCAAGTACACCCTGCTGCAGTCGTTTCCGGCCTGGGGCAAACGCGACCTGCGTCGCGATGTGGTGGCGGCCGAGGTGCAGCAGGTCGCGGCCCGCGCGAACGCGGTGTGGGTTGAGCTCGCGGCGCGGATCCAGATGAGTTACGCGCAGTACTATCTTGCAGCAGGCACCGAACGCCTGACGCGCGAGGTGCTCGACCTGATCACGCGGCTCGAGCAGATCGCGCTGGCGCGTTATGCGGGTGGGCTCGCGCCGCAACAGGATGCGCTGCGTGCGCAACTCGAACAGACCGCGCTCCGGTCGGAGCTGATCACGCTGGACGCTGAAAAGCAGCAACTGCGCGCACGGATCAACGCGTTGCTGGGTCGCGATGGTGCCGCGGCGCTGGCGGAGCCGCAGGCGCTGCGGGCCCTTCCGGCGGATAGCCTGCTGGACGCTGCGGCCTTGGCGCCACGTGTGCGCAGCACCAACCCGCTTTGGCTGGCGGAGCGGGCTCGCCTGCTGGGCAGCGAAAAGAACCGCGATCTCACGTTGCGCAACCGCTATCCGGATTTTTCGGTCGGCCTTTCGTCGATGCAGGTCGGCACGCGTCTGACATCCTGGACCCTGATGGTGGAGCTGAACATTCCGCTGCAGCAGACCACGCGCGACTCGCAGGAGCGCGAGGCCGAGGCCATGGTCAGTGCGGCGCAGGCGCGCTCGGAGGTGCTGTCCAATCAGCTGATGGGTGACCTGGGCGAGAACCTGGCCGGCATCAACGCTGCGCGCCGCCGCGAGGGCTTGATCACGAACCAGCAATTGCCGCAATCCGAGGTCGCGCTGCGTTCGTCGCTGGCCGCTTACGAGAACGGCAAGTTGGACTTCGCCACATTGCTCGAGGCCCAGCGCCAGATTCGCAAGACGCGGCAAGACCAGCTCAAGGCCCAGGTCGAGGTGCGTCTGCGCCTGGCGGATATCGAACGGATCCTAGGAGATGCACTATGAAGACTTTCCCTCTCTTTCTTGCCTTGCTGGCGGCCGGTGCCATTGGCGCTGGCGGTTATTGGCTGGGTAGCAGAACGCAGCCCGGAACCGGCGACCCGGCGCGCGTCAGCGTGACGCAGCCCGCCGCCCGGGCGGACGCGCCGCGCAAGCTCCTGTACTACCGCAATCCGATGGGCCTGCCCGACACCTCGCCGACGCCCAGGAAGGATCCGATGGGCATGGACTACATCGCGGTCTTTGAGGACGAGGCCAAGGCCGCCAGTGAGCCGGGCACCGCGAACCAGATCCGCGTGAGCACCGACAAGGTC